>NZ_JAOCDJ010000112.1:0-568 GCF_029840885.1 Empedobacter sp. GD03861 | reverse complement strand
GCTGAAAAAATACTACGATTATCTGATTGAAATAAAGGTAAGAAAAGACAATCCTGCTCACTTTATCAAGCTTCGGGATGCCAAACAAACAGCAGTACAATTACAGGATTTATGGACAGAAAAAGAACTCAAAACCTTACTTGAACCACGAAAGGAACGTTATGCCATCTTAGCCAAACGCAATCAAATTATCCTGAGTTTATTCGTTCATCAAGCCGTTTTAGTCAAGGAAGTAACCCAAATTCTACTCGAAGATATCGACCTCGATAAAGCAGAAATTTACATCCGTGAAACAGGAATGACCAACAGTAGAACCTTGTCTTTAAAGGCAGAACAAATCCTTTTATTTTATCACTATTTACAGGAAGATAGACCAGAATTAGAGCGAATAAAACAACCGTATTTTATTCTCAATAAATTAGGAAATCCAACAACAGCAGACGATATCAATTACCTTTTATCGACCTATCAAAAGCAGGTTGACAAACGATTAACTTCGGTTAAAATCAGACAAAGTGTGATTACCAATTTACTCAGTCAAGGACATAATTTACGAGCAGTTCAGCTG
>NZ_JAOCDJ010000111.1:0-568 GCF_029840885.1 Empedobacter sp. GD03861 | reverse complement strand
ACTAAAAAAATACTACGATTATCTGATTGAAATAAAGGTAAGAAAGGACAATCCTGCTCACTTTATCAAGCTTCGAGATGCTAAACAAACGGCGGTACAATTACAGGATTTATGGACAGAAAAAGAACTCAAAACCTTACTTGAACCAAGAAAAGAACGTTATGCCATCTTAGCTAAACGCAATCAAATTATCCTGAGTTTATTCGTTCATCAAGCCGTTTTAGTCAAGGAAATAACCCAAATTCTACTCGAAGATATCGACCTCGATAAAGCGGAAATTTACATCCGTGAAACAGGAATGACCAACAGTAGAACCCTGTCTTTAAAAGCAGAACAAATCCTTTTATTTTATCACTATTTACAGGAAGATAGACCACAATTAGAGCGTACAAAACAGCCGTACTTTATCCTCAATAAATTAGGAAGTCCAACTACTTCAGACGATATTAATTACCTTTTATCGACTTATCAAAAACAATATGAAAAACGATTAACTTCGGTTAAAATCAGACAAAGTGTGATTACCAATTTACTCAGTCAAGGACATAATCTTAGGGCGGTTCAACTA
>NZ_JAOCDJ010000110.1:0-576 GCF_029840885.1 Empedobacter sp. GD03861 | reverse complement strand
CTAGATAAAATAAAGTATCTATATTTTAAATTCAAGCAGAGATATGGAAGTCCTCGAATTCATTCAGAATTAAATGCTTTAGGTTACAGAATATCAGTTAAAACAGTTGCTAAATATATGCAAGAGCTTGGTTTAAGAAGTAAATTAAGTAAAAAGTTTAGAGTTACAACAAATTCTAAACATAATTATTTAACTGTAAATAATCTTCTTAATCGAGATTTTTACGCTTCAAAACCTTCTATGAAATGGGTATCAGATATTACTTATATTCAAACTCAAGAAGGATTTTTATATTTAACAACAATTATCGATTTATACGATAGAAAGGTCATTGGCTGGAGTTTGAGCAATACGATGAGTACTGAAGATACAACTTTATCAGCATGGCGTATGGCTATAAAGAATAGATCGATTAAAAAAGGAATGCTATTTCATTCTGATCGAGGAATACAATATGCGTCAAAGAAGTTTGCAAATACGCTTGATTCTTATGGTGTTATCCGTAGCATGTCAAGGAAAGGGAATTGCTGGGACAATGCTGTGGCTGAGAGTTTCTTTAAATCGTTAAAAACTGAA
>NZ_JAOCDJ010000011.1:0-73601 GCF_029840885.1 Empedobacter sp. GD03861 | reverse complement strand
TGATGAATCAATTTTTGGAGGAGGAAAAACTGTACGTGATGGTATGGGACAAAACTCTACAAAATTGCGTGCAGAAGGTGTTTTAGACCTTTGTATTACTCGTGCAATTATTATTGATCACTGGGGAATTGTAAAAGCAGATATCGGTATCAAAGATGGTAAAATCGTTGGTATTGGTAAAGCTGGTAACCCAGATACAATGGACGGAATTACCGAAGGAATGATTATCGGAGCTTCGACTGAAGTACACAATGGAGCTGGAATGATTGTGACAGCTGGTGGTATCGATACACACATTCATTACATTTCTCCACAACAAATTAATACTTCTTTATTCAGTGGTATTACAACAATGATTGGTGGAGGTACAGGACCTAATGATGGTTCTAATGCAACAACGGTTACGCCAGGAAAATTCAATATTCAAAAAATGATGGAAGCGACTGAGTCTTTTCCAATGAACTTTGGATTCTTCGGAAAAGGAAACTGTGCAACTGTTGAGCCAATCGAAGAGCAAATAGAAGCTGGAGCTTTAGGAGTAAAAATTCACGAAGACTGGGGTGCAACACCATCTACAATTGATGCAGCATTGAAAGTTGCAGATAAATATGATGTACAAGTTGCGATCCACACCGATACGTTAAACGAAGGAGGTTTTTTAGAAGATACAATGGAAGCGATCAATGGTCGTGTTATTCATACATTCCATACAGAAGGAGCTGGTGGAGGCCACGCGCCAGATATCATCAAATCTGCGATGTATCCAAATGTATTACCAGCATCTACAAATCCAACTCGTCCTTATTCAGTTAACACAATTGATGAGCACTTGGATATGTTAATGGTTTGTCACCATTTGAGTAAAAATATTCCTGAAGATGTAGCATTTGCTGATTCTCGTATTCGTCCAGAAACAATTGCTGCCGAAGATATTTTACATGATATGGGTGTTTTCAGTATCATGAGTTCAGATTCTCAAGCAATGGGACGTCCAGGAGAGGTGATTTCAAGAACTTGGCAAACGGCAAGTAAAATGAAAGATCAACGTGGAGAAATTGCAGAAGATAAAGGTCATGACAATGATAACTTCCGTGCAAAACGTTACATCGCAAAATATACAATCAATCCTGCAATAGCACACGGAATCTCAGATTATATCGGATCTGTCGAGGTTGGTAAAATTGCCGATTTAGTAATCTGGAAACCTGCCATGTTTGGTGTTAAACCAGAAATGATCTTGAAAGGAGGATTTATCGCAGGTAGTAAAATGGGAGATCCAAACGGATCTATTCCAACTCCACAACCAGTTATTTATAGAAATATGTTTGGTTCTTTCGGTAAAGCAGTTCAGAAAACGAATATCACATTCGTTTCTCAGGCTTCTATTGATAACGGAACAATTGACAGTTATAATTTGAACAGAGTTTTCTTACCTGTTAAAAACTGTAGAAATATTGGTAAAAAAGATTTGATTCACAACGATAAAACACCAAATATTGAAGTGAATGCAGAAAATTATAAAGTATATGTTGACGGAGAATATATTACATGCGAACCATCGGAAGTTGTTCCTTTAGCTCAATTGTATTATTTATTCTAATCATTAAAAATAGGCTCAGACAACGTGCTGAGCCTTTTCAAATTTTTTAATGAAATAATAAAATCAGGTTTTTAAGTATAAATGATAAATTTTAATCAAATAGTTTTTTCAATTGCAGTAATTGGAATGTCATTGATTTCAGGGAAAATGAACGGGCAAATCTTAGGAGGAATGAGATTGAAAGACAATGATGAAGGTCCAAAAGGACAATTTTCACTATATGGTTCATTGGATTATTCTAAAGTTACGTCGCCATCTGGTCGTAGTAGTAACGTCTCAAGTGCTCCGATTGGTATAGGATATTTCTTTAATAATAATGATGCGATTGGGGTTAACTACGCATATACAGAAGATAATATCAATCATCAAGTTGTAAGCAAACAAAATGAAACAGGGATTTGGTATAGTCCGTCCTTGGCGCTTGGAAAATATTTTACGCTAATTGCGCATTTTGATGTGCATTATGTTTGGGGACAACAATTGTCTGAAACAACAGCATCTATGGAAAATTTTAATGGTTTTCGATTGAGAGGTTATCCTATGATTGGGATTGTTTTAGGCGGCGGCTGGGGATTGAAATTTAGATTTGCAGATTTTTCGCTGTTAGAAACAAAATCAAAAGAAGGTTGGACAAAAACATCTGTTGCTGGAGTTAATGGCTCTGCATTTGGAATGGGCGTATCTAAAAATATCGATTTTAGAAGAAAAAATTAAGCAAGATGATTATTAATGAGAGAATAGGAAGTGTTGCAGAACAATCAATTTTACAATCAATTGATTATTTGGATTTAGATTGGTACGAAACAACCAAGAGAATTCAACGCAAAAGAACAAGAGGTGGAAAGGATGTCGCGATCAAATTTTTGAAAGATAAACAACGTTTGCACGATGGAGATATTCTTTTTATAGATGACGAAACGGCAATTGTTGTGAATGTTTTAGAAACCAAAACGATTGTGCTTTCTCCTCAATCTATTCTCGAAATGAGCGCACTTTGCCACGAAATAGGAAACAAACATTTACCACTTTACAATGAAAATGATTTGTTGCTTATGCCTTTCGAATTGACCATTTTTCGCTGGTTAGAATCATCTGGCTACAATCCAAAAGTTCAAGATTTAAAACTCCTACATCTATTGAATGCCAATGTAGATCATCATCGCGAGACCAAAGTAGGAGGTTCAATGTCTACAAAAAATCTGAAAATAAAATTATCGTAAAAAGATAAAGAATGAAACAAGAATTTTTAGCAAGTTTATTACATATTTCTGATCCTACTTTACCGATTGGTGCTTATACGCATTCGAATGGATTAGAAACTTATATTCAGAATGGAATCGTCAATAACAAACAAACGGCGCAAGAGTTTGTAGAAAATATGATGAAATATAATCTGAAATATAATGATGGTGCATTTGTAAAATTAGCTTACGAAGCAACTCAACATTCAGATTTGAAAGAAATTTTGAAATTAGATGAAGAATGTTCTGCTCTAAAAGCGCCAAAAGAAATCAGACAAGCAAGTCAGAAATTAGGTTTGCGTTTAATCAAAATTTTCAAGCGTCGCGTAGAATCAGAATTTGTTGAGGAATACGAGCGCAACATCAAACAAAACATCGCTTATTCTAATTACGCGATTGTTTTCGGAATTTATACCAGTTTATTGCAAATTCCACTTTACGAAGCATTGTTTGCTTTTTACTACACTTCGGCTTCTGGAATTGTAACAAACGCAGTGAAATTAGTGCCTTTGGGACAATTGGATGGGCAAGATTTAATGTTCGATTTGTACGAAACAATTTCTCAAACAGCCAAAGAAACAATAGAATTAGATAGAGAATATGTAGGCTTATGCAACACATCGTTTGATATCAGATGTATGCAACACGAACGCTTATATTCTCGCTTATACATGTCATAAATTTTATAAACAATATTCAAAATGGAAAATAGAAAATATATCAAAGTTGGAGTTTGTGGACCTGTAGGTTCTGGAAAAACAGCTTTATTAGAAAAATTAAGTCGAAAAATGTTTAGTGATTATAATTTAGGAGTAATCACAAACGATATTTTTTGTTCAGAAGATGCAAAATTTATGGCAAAAAATAGTCTTTTACCAGAAGATAGAATTATTGGTGTAGAGACTGGAGGTTGCCCTCATACAGCGATTCGTGAAGATGCAAGTATGAATTTGGAGGCGGTTGATGAATTAGCAGATCGTTTTCCTGATATCGAATTGATTTTAATTGAAAGTGGAGGAGATAATTTAGCTGCAACATATAGCCCAGATTTGGCTGATGTGACGATTTTTATTATAGATGTAGCCGAAGGTGAAAAAATTCCAAGAAAAGGTGGACCTGGTATCCAACGTTCAGATTTATTAATCATCAACAAAATAGATTTAGCGCCACACGTAGGAGCAAGTTTAGAAGTGATGGAAAGCGATACAAAACGCATGAGAAATGGAGCACCTTTCGTTTTCACAAATCTAAAAACAGAAGAAGGTTTGGACAGCGTGATTGGTTGGATTAAAAAATATGCACTTTTAGAAGAAATCGAAGAACCAAATCTTTTGAGATAAGATGGAATGTAGATTAGATATTGTTGCAGGGTACAAGGAAGGTAAATCGTTCGTCAAAAATTTATACGTCGGTAAACCTTTCCGTGTTGTATCTGTTGGGCAACGAAAATTAGATAATAAATTATATCAAATGACGATGACTTCTTCGCCTGGAATTCTGAATGGCGATGAATATATTCTGAATATTGATGTAGAAGATAATGCTGCGTTACAGTTACAATCGCAATCATACCAACGATTGTTTAACATGGATGATGAAGCAACGCAAAAGTTAACGATTAATATCCACAACAATGCGTCGTTTGCCTATGTGCCACATCCAGTTGTTCCGCATGAAAACTCTAATTTCAAAAGTAGCGCTGCTATTACAATTGGAGAGAATAGTCAAATTATTATTAGTGAGATTATTACCTGTGGACGTAAACATTCGGGAGAAGTTTTTAAGTTAAAACGTTTTCAGAATTTGACTGAAATCTATCATCAAAACAAATTAGTAGTCAAAGATAATGTCTTAATTCAACCCGATTTAATTCCGATTAGTAGTATTGGTATTTTAGAGAATTATACACATCAAGGAAGTTTTATTTTCTTTAGTACAAAATCAGAAACGGATAAAGTTGCGTTGGTAGAAACATTATTAGAAATTGCAAAAAAACATACGAATGTAGAAATTGGGATTTCTGTTTTGGACGGAAATGGTTTCGTCATAAGAGCTCTAAGTCAAGGAGGAGAAGCAATGTATAATTATTTCTTGGTTGCCCAAGATTTACTTTGGGAATTATAGAAACAAATAAAAAATCATGGACAAAATTTTAACGAAAGTTCCATTTATAGATCAAGTTCTAAAAGGTTTAGGACAAATCATGTTGCAAGAAAACAGTAGTACAGGTTTATTGTTTTTGATTGGTATTTTCTTAGGAAGTATAGAAGGAGGAATTGGCGCAATTGTTTCGACAGCAGTTGGGACAATTACAGCAATCTTACTAAAATATAACAAAGAAGAAATCAACGCAGGTTTATATGGATTTAGTGCTGCTTTAGTTGGTGTGGCATTAACAATTATGTTCGACTCTACTTTTCTTATCTGGATTTTGTTGGTGGTTGCTTCTGCTTTAGCAGCGATTATTCAACATTTTTTTATCAAAAGAAATATTCCAGTTTTTACTTTACCATTTATTCTATTAACATGGTGTTTAATCTTCGGAATTCACCATTTTACAACAATAGGACCTGCAACTGCAGGAAATACTATAACTTTATTAGAAACAAACGATTTGTTTACATCAACAAATGGTTTCGGAGAAGTAATCTTTCAAGGTGGTCCAATGTCTGGTATCATCTTTTTTATTGCCGTTTTTATAGGTTCGCCCGCAGCAGCTTTGTACGGTTTGGCAGCTTCTATTTTTAGTGCAGAAATTTCAAATTTATTTGGAGAACCAGTAGAGCAAATTCATATGGGATTATTTGGTTTTAATGCTGTTTTAACAGCAATTGTATTTGCTGGAACTAAACGAATAGATGGTTTTTGGGTTTTATTAGGTGTTTTTATCACCGTTTTGATAGATGTTCTATTTGTTAAAATCAATATTTTCGCATCATTTGGAGGAGTTCTTACATTTCCTTTTGTTGTAGGAACTTGGTGCACATTATTTATAAAAAAATATACTGATCGATTTTTTGGAGTATAATGTAATTTGGCATAAAATTCGAAGAATAAAAACAGTTTCATTTTAAAAAGCATTGCGATGGAAATGATATCAAACTCACAATACAAAGAACTATTTCTAGCTCATCTAAGTACCCAAGTTTTAGGAAATAATGAGGATATACAGTTATATCGATTAGAATATTATCTAAAAGATATTTTAATGCCCGTTATTCCATATAGAACAACATTTAATTTTATCATGTTTGTCACGAAAGGAAGCATGAAACAATATTTAGAGAACAAAGAATATGAAGTAAACGAAAATGAAATAATTTTTATAAAACAAGGAACCATTACTGCAACAGTAGAAATGTCCGATGATATAGAAGGTTTCTTTTTGGCGTATGAAAATCATATTTTATCTGAACTAGAATTGCCAAAATATAAATCGAGTATTTTCTTGATGTCGCCTTATTTATCACTCGATGCGGTTACTTTTCAAACCATTCATCAATTATTGTTTTTAATGGAACAAGAAATTTTCTTGAATAGCCTTGAAATTAATGAGATTATTATCGCGATGTTACATGTTGTTTTATTAAAGTTACTTAATATCGATTACAAAAAGATTCCGAGTACAACTACGCGTCCAATGGAGCTTTCTCTGCAGTTTAAAGATTTACTTTTTAAACATCATATAGAAGAAAAGAAAGTCACTTTTTATGCAGATAAATTATTTGTAACAGAAAATTATCTCAACAAATGTGTGAAAGATATTACGCAAAAGAAGCCGAAACAATGGATTAACGAAACGGATATTAATTATAGCAAAGCATTATTGCATTCAAGTAAAAGAATTTCTGAAATTGCCTTTGAGCTTAATTTTCAGACCGCTTCACATTTCACTCAATTGTTCAAAAAAGTCGCAGGTATCACACCAAAAGAATACCGTGAACAAATCTGGAATTCTCAATGTACTAAAAATCCAGTTTTTTAAACAAATTGAATAGATAATTTTAAATACATATCTTTTGTATTTAGAAAAATTTTCTAAAAATAATCTTATTTGTAACAAATGTTACAATCTATTTTGATACGGTCAATTACTTTTGTTTTTGTATTTCATAAAACAAATGATTGCCCGTATAGTTTATTTTGGATTGTTGCTATTTACTTTTTTTCCTTTTGTAGAGTCGTCTGTGGCGTTACTTTTAGGGATTGGTTATGGCTTAATTTTTCAGAATGAATTTGGGGAAATCTCAAAGCGATATTCAAAGAAATTATTGAATATTGCAATCATTGGTTTAGGGTTAGGTTTGAATCTTCACGAGGCAGTTTCGGTAAGTAAAGATGGATTTTTTCTCACTTTTATTTCTGTGTTAAGTGTTTTTACATTAGGATTTGTATTCTACCGATTATTAAAAATCAATAAGAATACATCGCTGCTGATTACTTCAGGAACTGCTATTTGTGGAGGAAGTGCCATTGCCACAATTTCTTCGGTTTTACAACTAAAAGCGAATCAAATTACCATTGCTATGGCAGTTGTGTTTGTGTTGAATGCGATTGCATTAATGATTTTTCCGTTTATTGGACATTATTTTCAGTTATCGCAATATCAATTTGGTTTGTGGTCGGCAATTGCAATTCACGATACAAGTTCTGTTGTCGGTGCAGCCAAACAATACGGTGAACAAGCTTTAGAAGTTGCAACTACTGTGAAATTGAGCCGAACATTATGGATTTTTCCGTTGGCTTTATTAATTGGTTATTTCAACAAAAAAGAGAACTCTTCTTACAAATTTCCTTATTTTATTATTGGTTTTATTGCAACAATGCTTATCGCTACTAATTTTCCTCAAGGCGAAAAAGTTTATCACATTTTACAAGGAATTTCGAAACAATAAATGGTTGTTGCTTTATTTATGATTGGCTCGTTGATTAACATACAATCCATCAAACAAGCAGGTTTTAAAACCTTATCATACGGAATTTTACTTTGGATTTTTATCTCCATTTTATCTTTGGTTTTGGTTTTAAATTATTTTTAAAATCTTTATTCTTTCTATTTTAAGTCTGTAACATTGGTTACTGTCGATTTTTTTTTAGCAACTTAACTTTGCTTAACAAATTAGAAAAGGTTAAACCATAAAAATATCATATGTTTTTTCAACACATTTTTGAAAAGTCATTGGCACATTCAAGTTACCTTGTAGGTTGTCAAGCAAAAGGAGAAGCAATTGTAATCGATCCAAAAAGAGATATTGATATATACTTAAAAATAGCAGAAGAAAATAAGCTGAAAATTACGCATATTGCAGAAACACATATTCATGCTGATTATCTTTCTGGTAGCCAAGAGTTAGCTTATGTAACAGGAGCAAAGATGTATTTGTCTGATGAAGGAGGTGAAGATTGGCAATACGATTTTGAACATATCGGATTAAAAAATGGCGATAAAATAGAAGTTGGAAATCTAATTTTTGAGGTGATGCATACTCCAGGTCACACGCCAGAAAGTATTAGTTTCTTATTAACAGATACGCCTGCGACGAAAGAACCGGTTATGATTTTTACTGGAGATTTTGTTTTTGTAGGAGATATTGGTCGTCCAGATTTATTAGAAGAAGCTGCTGGATTAATTGGTACTAAAGAAGTAGGAGCGAAGCAGATGTTTGAATCGTTGAAAAAATTTCAAGCATTGCCAGATTATCTACAAGTTTGGCCAGCACATGGAGCAGGTTCTGCTTGCGGAAAAGCTTTGGGTGCTGTAGCAAGTACGACGGTTGGTTATGAGAAAATCAGAAATTGGGCGTTGCAATTTGATTCGAATGAAAAAGGATTTGTTGATTATTTATTGGCAGATCAACCCGAAGCACCAGCTTATTTTGCAATGATGAAAAAGCTGAATAAAACAAAACGTCCTTTGTTGATCGAAGTTCCGAAATGGGCTAAATTAACATACATCGAATTTGAAAAAGCGAAAGATTTTGGAATGAAAGTGATTGATGCGCGTATCAAAACAGATTTTTCTCAAATCCATTTACCAGGAACATTAAATATTCAAAACAATAAAACATTCAATACTTGGATGGGTTGGATGGTAAATTATCAAGAACCAATTGTGTTGATTGTAGAAGAGGATGAAATAGAAGAAATGACACGAAAATTGATGCGAATTGGTTTGGATAATGTTTATGGTTATATTACTTCAACAGATATGTTGAGTAATTTTAGTTCTTTAGAATCTTCTATTTTAATCGACGCAGATACAATGGAAAATTACATTGGAAATGATGAGGTTCAGATTTTAGATGTTAGAGGGGAAACAGAATTTAAAGAAGGTCATATCGAAGGAGCGAAGCATATTTTTGTCGGTTATTTACCAAAAAGATACAATGAATTAGATCCAACTAAAAAAATTGTCTTGCATTGTCAAGCTGGAGATCGAGCAACGATTGCACAAAGTTTTTTGGAATCGAAAGGTTTTGAAGTTGAAAATTATAGTGGAGGAATTGCTGATTGGAAATTGAATCAAAAATCATTAGTGAAATAATATGTTTTTTTAAAATATTTTAAAAATGTTGACATCAAATTCGAATGTAGAAGTAGAGCTCGTACTACTCAAGCAGTAATAATTTTAAATAAAAATGACAGTAGTTGCTTAATAATTCTTCTTAGAATCAAGTACAACTACTGTCAAATTATTTTCTTACTATTACTTTTTCTTTACGTATTTTTTTGGATTTTTTTTGAATTCAACTTTACAGCTTTTACTACAAAAACCATAAATTTTCTTTTGATAAATTGCAGTATCTGTTAAGAATTGTGCGGTATTCATTCCACAAATAGGATCTTTCTCGTTTACAACTTTTACTTTTAGTTTTTGTTGAGCAAAAATTGAAAAAGAGATGATGAAGAATGTTAATGTTACTATTTTTTTCATTGTTATTGATTTTTAGATTGAAATAAATTGTAATTAAAAAAGAAACCTATTCTGTTTTTTACTTCGATTTCTCCCGAATTTAAATCAGAAAGTATGGGTTGAAAATATTCTATACCAAAATTAAACTTTCGAGCAGCTGCTTCTAATCCTAATTTCGCAAATTGAGCTTTTCCCTTAGATTTTGGAATCGTCTCCCCAAATTGTTCATTTTTATAATAAAATTCGTTTTGAAAACCGACTTTTCCAAGTAATTTTAATTCATTGTTAATGAAAAGATGTTGTAATTGAATTAATTGATTCCATTGATCTCCAAATTTGTATTTCTTCTTATTCTCTCCTTTCAAGTTGTAGTCTGTTACTAATTGTAAAGTCGAATTCTTATAAGCTAATTGGTAATTTATTGCAAACTGAGTATCCCAACTTCCTGTACCTAATTGAAAACTTGGATTGGTTGTTTCAGCATTTGCTTGATTAAATTTTGCGATTGGAATTTTTAAACCTATTGCAGCACTTAATCCATGTTTTAGCTCATTAGAACTTGTATTTGATTTAATGACTTTAACAATTCCCATCATATTTAAATCTCCAATACCAGAAATAGAAGAAGAGTTTTTACCTTCTTTATTATGAAAATGGTAAGGAATGCTAGCATTGATGTCAATTCTATTATTTATTGGAATTCTTGCCCATAATTGAATGGTATTGAACAGTTGCTTTTGTGTTCTTTTATTAGAAAAAGCATCTTCTTTAGTTTTATAAGATTGATGTAGATAACGAATCCCAACGAAATTTGAATTTATAAGATTTTCAATTCCATTTGAGGTTGAAGTTGCAGAACAACCGCAAGCATCACAATCTAATTCTAAATCATATAAATGAGAGACTACAATAGAATCATTATCTGTATGTGCAAATAATGAAATGGGTGTAAATAATATAACGAAAAATAAATTGATATATAATTTCATTTGGATAGATTTAAAATTCTGCATAAGCAGGGTTATTAATAAATGAGTAATCAGTTAATGTATTTAGAAAAGAGATAATTGCCTTTTTTTCTTCTTCTGTCATAGGAATTCCAATTCGATTATTTTGTTTGAGTTGAGAATCCAAATTTTTATCATTTTGTACACCTTCTGAATAAAAATTCAAAACAGCTTCTAAACTATAGAATCGTCCATCGTGCATATAAGGTTTGGTCATTTCAATATTTCTTAAACTTGGAACTCTAAACTTCATAAAATCAGTCGAATCTAATGTCACACGATATAAACCTCCATCTTTGTATTGTTTATTATAATACATTCCTGTATTTCGAAAAGACTCATCTGTAAAAAGTGTTCCTTTATGACAGCTTGAACATTTCTGTTGAAAAAGTTGTAAACCTTTTTTTTCGGTTTCGGTTAAATTTGTCTCTTTCCTTAAATACTGATCATATTTTGAATCTTTTGATACAACTGAAGCCATAAACTGTCCTAATGCGCTGAGAATACGATTTGCATCGATTTTATCATCTCCGAAAGCATTTTTAAACATTTTTCGATAAGAAGAATCTGATGATAATTTCTTAATGATTTCGGGAAAAGTAGTATCCATCTCTTCTTCAGCTGTAATAGGAGAAATTGGTTGTTGAGCTAAATCATGAATAACGCCATCCCACATAAATCGATTTAGAAATGCCAAATTTTGAATAGGAGGAGCATTTCGAATTCCTAATCGATCATCAATTCCATGACTAACAGGATGTCCGTGGTGAGTAAAGGCATTTTCTTGAATATGGCAAAAAGCACATGAAATAGTATTATTTCTAGATAATCGACCTTCATAAAATAGTTTTTTTCCTAACTCAACTCCATTTTTAGTTAACGGATATTTATCTGTATCAAATGTTATTTTAGGAAAATAAGAAGGAACTTCTAATTGATAAGGTTCATCAACGATCTGTCCATAATCAATATCATCATCGTTACAACTTAACAAGATGAATAAACAGAAAATAATTGTTATTATTTTATTCATTGTTTGTAGAATTATGCGGTGTTTTATAAACACCGCTATAAACTTTATTGATTTTTTTCGTCGTTATGTACATGATCAACTCGAAACATATTTTGTATATTTTCTGTTACCGATTGTGCAAAGTTGGAAGATCCCATAATGTTATTGTTCGACTCATCTAATATCAATTTATGATCACCACTTAAATAAGTGTTCAAATTTGCCATAATATGAATAGATGGCTTAATCTTAGAAGTTACCCGTGCAGATGTAGGTAAATCTAATGTTACTTCTCTATATAAATCTTGAACATTATTTTTGTTAATATCTCCCATATTTCCAGTATGAGTTAAGAAGAAAGTGTCAGTAGTAGTTTTCCCATAAAAACCTTCTATTTTAAAGAAAACATAACCAGCAGCCCAAGACCAAGTCATTCCATTTTTCTTTGCTTTTTCCCAAAAAGTAGCTTGTCCAGTCTGGCCTAATAAATAAGCTTTCTGAGATACACCAAGTCCAAAACGTACTTTTGTATATTTATTTTGAGGAATATTATCCAAATTTAAATAAACGACATTAGCTATTGCAGAATCTTGATTAATAACAAAAGCGCCTTTGTCTGGATCATTTTTATGATAATCAAATTCATTTCCTTTTTCGTCAATTAATGTGATGTTAGAAATGATATATTTTAATGTTGTTAATTTATGTTTTTGTCCGTTTGATGAAGTTTGCGTTGTTTGATCTAAAACAATTCCTCCCAAATTATCAAATCCATTTTCAAACTTTAATTGAATTTTACCTGTTTCGGTAGATTTAATTTCAGAGAAATCATCATCGTTGTTGCAGGAAGTAAATAAAGTAAGTAATGCAATAAATGATAAGTTTAAAAAATATTTGATTGTTTTCATTGTAATAATTGTTTAATTTTTTTGAATAAAAATGCTGTTGGAAAACAATTATTGTTCTCCAATACTGGATATTTGTTCTATTAATTAAACAATTGGAGGTTTTAGATATTTAAAAACCCAATCGATAGAATAGGATGATTGCCAAAAGAATCGATGTTTTATTTTTACAATAAAATCTTGAATAAATGGAATAGCTAAGCATTCGAAATGTATATAAATTTCTGCAAATCGAATATTCTTTACTAAAACCGAATCAGATTCTTGTTCCGTTTCTTTTAGTTGCTTCGATAAATAACATTTTCCATTACATTGCATTTCTGGTCGCTCTTTATTGATACAATATTCATCAATAATCTTCTCCTGAGTACTAATGAATACAGTAAAAGGAATTAATGATCGAAAACCAATTAAAAGCACGAACAATGCAATCAATAAACAATTGAAACTTTTGACAAATCTTATATGAAATGTCAACTTGATTAAATGTTAATGAGATAATAATTTGATAAATATGGGCTATTTATCAAATAGGAGGCTGAAGTTGTTGATCTAATTGATATTGAGTTTCGAAAGCTAATTCGAAAGTCGATATTTTTTCAATAGATTTTGTAAAGGTAGATGTATTAATTTCGAAGGTAGGTTGATAGATAAAATAATCAATTGTGCGTAAAGAAACTTGAATTTTATTGTCATCATTTTGTTCATCACTAACAGTCTTGGAAATCTGTTCTTTCAGATAACAAACGCCATTACACAATAATTCTGGACGCTCTATATTAACACAATATTCGTTAGAAATCTTATCATAATTTACTAAATAGTCAATAACTGGTAGCAATGGCCTACAAGTTATTAGAACAACAGTTAGTATGAAAAGGTAAGATTTCAATTCCTTAAAATTTTTATAAAATTAGACAGTTTTTATTTATTTTGAAAATGAAGATTATCAGTTTTTTCAGAAATTGAATTCAAGTTCCTTTTTATTGAAATAATCTTAAAAGGTTTATATTTTTTAGATTGAGAAAGATATCGTAACTTTGAATTAATCATTTTAGAATCAATTCATGGCAAATTTTATTGACATCTATAGAAGAAACAACCAATCGTGGTTGTTTTTGTCGTTGGCATATTTGCATGATGATACTTTCTTAAGAAGCTCGAAAGAGTTTATCAACTAATCCCTGTTACGACTCGAGACAGGGAACCTTCTATTTCTTTTCAATTATCAATTATTTTCAATTTTCTGTAAGGAGATTTGTATCAAATAGTAGCGTTTTAGAATTTCATGTCATTTGATATTTGGATCTTAAAAATCTACTCCAAAATATTGAAAAGTTAACGAAGAATTTATCATAATGACAACGAATATAATTTTAACAACAGGTTTATATGATTTAATTAAAGATCATTTAAGAAGAAAAAGAGTAACAAAAGATCAAGAAGATATTTTAACGAATGAATTGAGACATGCAGAGCAAATTCTTCGTCGAGATTTATCAGAAGATATTGTTTCAGTTGGAAAGAAAGTTACAATTAAAGAATTAACTTCAAATGAAGAATATCAATTAAATTTTGTAAGTCCAGAAAAAGCTAAACCTAAGAAAAATCGCCATTCTATTTTGATGGATGAAGGTTTGGCAACTATTGGATACAAAAAAGGTGATGTAGTAGAGTGGCCAACAGAAAAAGGAACAAAAAAGTATGAAATTTTGAATGTAGAAACTGTAGCTTAGTTTCTTAATTGAATAGAAAAACCGAGCAAGTTTGCTCGGTTTTTATTTATATTTTTTTAAAATTACACATCTATATGAGAAGCTATAATAGGTTTTCCGTAAAATATAGTGGCATTTTCTTCAAAATTTTTAGCATTATCAGTTGTATGAAAAGTTAATGAACCATTTTTAGAACATTGTGTCTCAACTTCAGTATGATGTTGTAAATATTTTATTAATTTATTTGCAACTAATTCTCCTTGAGATAGAATAGTGACGTTTTTAGGAGTGTAATTTTTAATTACGGGTAATAATAAAGGATAGTGAGTGCAAGCTAAAACAATAGTATCAATTTCAGAAGATAAAGAAAATAAATGTTCAATATCTTTTTCTACGATATTATTAGCTGCTTTACTGTTAATTTCATTGTTTTCAACTAGTGGAACCCAAAGCGGACAAGCATGTTGGAAAACTTTTATATTAGGATGAAACTTATTAATTTCAATTTTATAAGATTCTGATAAAACAGTTCCTTGTGTTGCTAAAACCCCAACTTTATTATTTTTTGTGTATTCATTTATTGATTCAGTTGTAGGACGAATTACACCTAAAACTTTTTTACCTTCTGGTAAATCATTTTGTTGAATTGTTCTTAAAGCTTTTGCAGAAGCTGTATTGCAAGCTAAAATAACTAAATTACAACCTAAGTCAAACAATTTGAAAACACATTCTTTTGTATATTCATAAACTGTTTCAAACGAACGAATTCCGTATGGAATACGTGCATTATCACCTAAATAAATATAATCATATTGCGGTAATTTTTTCTGAATTTCCTTGAAAACGGTTAAACCTCCATAACCAGAATCAAAAACACCAATTGGTCCTTGCATTTTAGCTGTCTTAATTTGATGATAAAATTACAAAATGTATTGCAAATAAAAATGAAATTATAAATTCAAAAAATGATCCTTTTTAGGAGTCAGAATTAATTTAAAAATAAATAATATGATTCCTGTAATTTGAATAATAGAAGCTAAAAATAGCATCAAATTGGTAGAAATAATAAAATGAAAATGGGTGATTTTACACAAAATGCCAATTATAAATAGAATTGAACCAAAAAGAAAAATAATAAGTGGAAATATAAATCTCATAATTTTCTAAATTTTTAAAATCCCTCTAAAACCACGAGCTGCATAATAAGATTGCGCACCGTTGTGATAAATAAAAACAGTTCCGTAACGATAATCGCCAAATATAGCGCCGCCTAATTCTCTAATTTTTTCTGGTGTTTTTAACCAACTTGACGTTTTTTGATCGACAATTTCTACAGCTTGCAACAAATGATATTCTTCTTCGGTAAGCAACTCAATTTTCATACTTTTTGCGACATCTATCGCATTATTTTTTGGTTGATGTTCTTTGCGAGATGTCTGTTCTTCGTAATCATACGCCAAACTTCTACGATCTTTTGGACTTTCCGTCGAACAATCTACAATATAATACTCGTCAGTTTTATCATCATAAAAAATAACATCAGGTTCACCTCCAGTAATTTCCATTTGATACAAAGACCAAATTTTTTCAGGTTGATTGATGATCTTTTCTTCTATTTTTTGCCAATCCAAACCTTTATGTCTGTGCATATTTTTCTCAAAGCGTTCTTTCAAAATCTGAATGCAGTTTTGTTGTTCTGCTGGAGTTAATTCGTTTTTTGTCATAGAATTTATTGTTTTGAGAAATTATTTTTCTAATCAAATATATTCAAAAACCAGATGATTTTGGTAATTCATTTATCAAGAATAGGTTAATGAAAAATGATTAATCTGAAAATTATATACATCATCTTCCAAATTGTATAATCTTTTGAAATGAAGTTGTACGAAATTTGTAACAGAAGATTTTGTAAATTTAAATGAAGTAAATCGCTCAAATTCGAAAATATAACATGGAAAATACAAAGAAATTATTTATAAAAAATATGGTTTGTCATCGCTGTAAAGTAGTAGTAGGACGAATTTTGAAGATGAATAACATTGAAACAAATCATATCGAATTGGGAGAAGTTGAATTGAAAAATCCTATTGATAATGAACAATTAGAATTGGTTCGGAATGAATTAGAAGAAGTTGGTTTTGAGTTGATTGATGATAAAAGAAGTAAGTTGATTGAACAAATAAAAACATTGATTATTCAGCTGGTTCATCAGGAAAATAACGAACTTAAAGTCAATTTATCTGATTATTTGAGTGAGAAAACTAATTTGGATTACAAATATATTTCGAATCTATTTTCAGAAATGGAAGCACAAACTATTGAAAAATATTTTATTCAGCAAAAAATAGAAAAGGTCAAAGAATTAATGATTTATGACGAATTATCGTTGAGTGAAATTGCGTTTCAATTGAATTATTCGAGTGTGGCACATCTTAGTGCACAATTCAAAAAAGTAACAGGGTTAACACCTTCTGTTTTCAAACAATTGAGCAAACATACGCGTCGAGCAATTGATAAAATATAAATCAAAAATTATGAAAAAATATAGTTTTTTAGTTATCGGAAGTTTTCTTGCTTTTACAGCAAATGCACAATTTAAAAATCAAGAGACAAAACAATTTCAAGTAAAAGGAAATTGTGTAAATGCGAAAGAATTAATTGAAAAAGCTGGTAATCAACCTCGAATTTCTAAAGTGGATTTTGATGCATCGACTCAAATAGCTTTGATTACATATAATAAAGCAAAAACAAATTCGAACGAAATTTTGAAGAAAGTTGCTTTGGCGGGTTTTGATAATGCAGAATATATGGCACCAGATGAGGCTTACGCGAAATTGGAGAAAGATTGTCAATATTCTCGTGATAAAAAAATGACGATGAACCATAAGGAAATGAATCATTCCAATCATACTTCAAATGAAAGTTCTCAACAACAAAATCAATTGTCACTCGTTTTTGATGCTTACTTTTCATTAAAAGATGCTTTTGTAAAAACAAATGAAAGTGAAATCTCGAAACAAATCACTGCTTTTTCGAAATCAATTTCTGCTGTAGAGATGGGTAAACTTTCACATGAATCACATACGATTTGGATGGAAGCTTTGAAAGACTTAGAAACAACTTCAAAACAATTAGTTCACGAAAAAAATATTGATAAACAGCGTGCATTTTTTGCAAAATTATCATCACCAATGTACAAATTAGCTCAAAAAGCAAATCTTGGTTATACCATTTATTATCAAAATTGTCCAATGTTTAATGGAGGTTCGAATTGGTTGAGTAAAGATTCGGATATTAAAAATCCATTTTACGGAAATATGATGTTGACATGTGGAAGCACAGTTGATAAATTGTAAACCAATTTAAAAAAAACATTTAAATGGAAAATCATCAAATGCACAAAAAATCGCCAGGTTATGCTTGTCCAATGCATCCAGAAGTGATCGGTAATCAAGGAGATAAATGCTCGAAATGCGGGATGTTTTTGGTAGAAATATCCGAAAATGCAACTACCGAAACCTTATCTAACGAGTCTAAATCAATTTCGGATTCGTGTTCACACAAAAAAGCGGAAATTGTTGTAGACGAATATTATTGTCCGATGCATTGCGAAGGTGATAAAACTTACGACAAACCTGGAGATTGTCCGGTTTGTGGAATGCATTTGATGAAAAAGGAAAATTTAGAAATTAATTCGACTGTCGATGAGGCTTCTTGTTCACATAAAAAACAAGAAGTAACAGAAACAATAAAGCACGATCACGCGAATTGCTCACATGCCCAACACAATACAAATGAAGTTACATCTGCAATAGCTCCTAAAAAAGCAAATTCTGGCGACGAATATTATTGTCCGATGCATTGCGAAGGTGATAAAACTTACGACAAACCTGGTAATTGTCCGGTTTGTGGAATGCATTTGATAAAAGAAGAAAAGTTGAACTTATCAAACGAATATACCTGTCCGATGCACCCCGAAATCATCAAAGATCAACCTGGTTTTTGTCCGATTTGTGGAATGGATCTAATTCCTATGGTACAAACTGATTCGACTGATGATGCCTATCATCATACCCGAAAAATGTTTTGGATTTCTATGGTGCTAACCGTTCCTATTTTCATTTTAGCAATGGGCGAAATGCTACCAGGTAACCCAATTGGCAAAATTGTGAGTCCTCAAATATCAGCTTATATTCAGTTTGCACTGTGTTTACCCATCATTTTTTATACATGTTGGTCATTTTTCCAACGAGCTTGGGTTTCTTTCAAAACATGGAATCTCAATATGTTCAGTTTAATCGGTTTGGGTGCTGGTGCTGGATTTTTGTATTCGGTAGTGGGCTTATTTTTTCCACATTTATTCCCTTCGGAGTTCAAAACGCATCACGGTCAAGTAGCGTTATATTTTGAGTCGGTAGCAGTGATTTTAACATTGGTAATGTTGGGACAAATGTTGGAGGCAAAAGCACATTCTAAAACCAATTCAGCCTTAAAAGAGTTGATTAAATTATCACCGAATGAAGCCTTTAGAATTGTTAATGGAAAAGAAGAAAAGGTAAGTATTGATCAAATTCAATTAGATGATATTCTGCGTGTAAAACCAGGGGATAAAGTTCCTGTTGATGGAATTATAACCGAAGGTTTTGCAGATATTGATGAAAGTATGATTTCGGGTGAACCAACTCCTGTTTCAAAAACGGTTGACGATGAAGTGGTTGCGGGAACAATAAATGGAAGTAAAACCTTTTTGATGAAAGCAACCAAAGTAGGTGGAGAAACTTTATTGGCCCAAATCATTGATATGGTGAATCAAGCAAGTAGAAGTCAAGCTCCGATTCAAAAAGTCGTTGATAAAATCTCCAAAATATTTGTACCTACTGTTATGGTTATTGCTTTAGTAACCTTCTTTGCATGGTGGATTTTTGGCAATGAAAATCGTGTGGCATTTGCCATTGCTAATGCTTTAGCGGTGTTGATAGTGGCTTGTCCATGCGCCCTTGGTTTGGCTACGCCAATGTCGGTGATGGTTGCAGTTGGTAAAGGTGCAAAAAATGGTGTTTTGGTAAAAAATGCCGAAGCTTTAGAGCGCTTGAACAAAGTAACAACTTTAACGATTGACAAAACAGGTACGATTACTGAGGGAAAACCTGCAGTGGTGAATATCATTCCGTTTGAAGGAGCAAATAAAAATGAAGTATTGCTTTTAGCAGCAAGTATGAACCAAAATAGTGGACATCCATTGGCGCAATCTTTTGTTCATGCGGCTGAAAAAGAAAGCTTGAACTTGCATTCGATTCAGAATTTTGAAGATTTAGCAGGTAAAGGAGTAAAAGGTTTGGTAGACGGAAAAGAAGTGTATTTGGGTAACGAAGGATTGATGACATTTGCAGGGCTTCAAGTACCAAAAGTGGATAGTACGAACACTCTATCTTTCTTGGGTGTAAACGGAAAAGTGTTGGCTGCATTTGAAATTTCTGACGAAATAAAAGTATCATCGAAAGAAGCAATTCATAAAATAAAAGCGCAAAAAGTAGATGTAATGATGCTGACGGGCGATAATGAGCAAACAGCTTTGAAAGTAGCTAAAGAAGTCGGTATTGAGCATTTTAAAGCGAAAGTTTTACCTCAAGAAAAACTGAATACGATCAAAGATTTGCAAGACAAACAACAAGTGGTTGCGATGGCGGGCGATGGAATAAACGATGCTCCTGCATTGGCACAAGCTGATGTTTCGATTGCGATGGGAACAGGAACCGATGTGGCTATTGAAAGTGCGGATATTACTTTATTGAAAGGTGATTTGATTGGCGTGTATAAAAGTATTGTATTGAGTCATAAAATGATGCGAAATATTAAAGAAAATTTAGTTTTTGCTTTTATCTATAATGTATTAGGGATTCCAGTTGCAGCAGGATTATTGTATCCATTTTTCGGAATTCTATTATCACCAATGGTGGCTGCAGCTGCGATGAGTTTGAGCTCTGTCTCTGTCATTTTAAATGCTGCTCGATTAAATAGAGCAAAAATTTAGGTTTAATATAAAAGTGAAAATTGATAAAAAATAAAAATTGAAATAATGAAAAATATAAAATCGATTGTTGGAATTTCTGTTTTAGCAACATTTTTTTTAGTGTCTTGTTCAAAGAAAGATGAAGAAAAATCATCGCCAGAAACTACTCATGTAGAGCATCAAGAAAATATGAATATGCAAATGTCTCCAAATACAGAAAACTTGGCTTACAATGTGGGAGATAAAGTTCCGAATAAGCAAGTTTGTATGGTGAACAACGCGTATATGGGCAAAAATCAGTTCGAAGTTCCTTATGACGGAAAAACCTATTATGGATGTTGTAATATGTGTGTAGAAAGAATTCCGAATGATGAAACTGCGCGTAAAGCAAAAGATCCTTTTACAGGAAAGGAAATTGATAAAGCGAATGCGTATATTGTTTTGAAAGATCAGCAAGGAAATGTTGATTATTTCGAAAACGAGGAGAATTATAAGAAGTATAGTCAGTTATAATAAATCATTCTCATGAGGAAATTACTTTGTTTACTTTTTATTCCGTTGGTGATTGCTTTGCATGCGCAAAAACGTGTGGAATACGATTTATATGTACGTGATACCATTGTTAATTTTTCTGGAAAAGAGAAAAGAGCAATCTCAGTAAATGGTCAAATTCCGATGCCTACTTTAGAGTTTACGGAAGGCGATACGGCTGTCATTCGTGTACATAATAAATTGAACGAAGACACTTCGTTGCATTGGCACGGCGTGTGGTTGCCAAATAAAGAAGATGGGGTTCCGATGTTGACACAAATGGGAATCAAACCTGGTGAAACGTACACGTATTCATTTCCGATTATTCAGAACGGAACGCATTGGTACCACAGTCATTCGGGGTATCAAGAACAAATTGGGATGTACGGTTCGATGATTTTGAAGAAACGCGAAAATGATCCTACGTTCCGAAAAGGAATTGATGATTTACCTACAATTCCTGTGATGTTGAGCGAATGGACAGATCTTAATCCAAAAAATATTCAACGAATGTTGCACAATGCAAACGATTGGGCGGGAATCAAAAAAGGTTCAACGCAAAGTTATGCTGAAGCAATTCGAGAAGGGCATTTCAAAACAAAATTGACCAACGAATGGAAGCGTATGTTGGCGATGGATGTGAGTGATGTTTATTACGAAAAATTCTTGATAAATGCGCAGAATGAAAGTCAACTGAAACAATTCAAAGCAGGAGATAAAG
The DNA here is from genome assembly GCF_029840885.1 of Empedobacter sp. GD03861. NCBI lineage: Bacteria > Pseudomonadati > Bacteroidota > Flavobacteriia > Flavobacteriales > Weeksellaceae > Empedobacter > Empedobacter sp. GD03861. The sequence continues at coordinate 51,946 of NZ_JAOCDJ010000011.1, read as the reverse complement.
TACGTTTACGCATTTCGAATGGTGGTGCGTCGACTTATTTTTGGTTGCGTTATGCAGGTGGCAAAATTACGGTTGTAGCAAATGATGGAAATGACGTAGAACCTTTAGAAGTTGATCGTTTGATTATTGGCGTTTCCGAAACCTATGATGTTGTAGTTACAGTTCCTGAAGGTGGTTTATCGTACGAATTTCAAGCAACTTCTGAAGACAGAACGGGTTCGGCTTCGTTGTTCATTGGTGATGGAAAGAAACAATTGATGGAACCACTTCCAAAATTGAAGTATTTTGAAGGAATGAAGATGATGAACGACATGATGAATATGAACGGAACAATGAACGATATGGGAATGAAAATGAGCTTACAGCAAATGGACATGAACACCGTGATGTATCCTGAAATTTCTGGCGAAGCGAAAAAGAAATCCAAAAAATCAAAGAAAGATTCTGTTGAAAATCATTCAGAAATGGTTGAAATGGATCATTCTTCGCACGGAAATACATCCTCAAACATTACCACTTTAAATTACGGAATGCTAAAATCACCTGAAAACACAACACTTCCGAAAGATGCTCCAATAAAAGAAATGCGTTTCGAATTAACAGGAAATATGAATCGTTATGTGTGGAGTATGGATAACAAAGTGTTTTCGGAATCGGATAAAATTCCAGTCAAAAAAGGTGAGATTCTGCGTATTACCTTATATAACAATTCGATGATGCGTCACCCAATGCATTTACATGGTTTCGATTTTCGTGTCATTAATAAAAATGGTGAATATTCTCCGCTGAAAAACGTGTTGGATATTATGCCGATGGAAACAAATGTCATCGAATTTGAGGCAAATACAGAAGGTGATTGGTTTTTCCATTGTCATATTTTGTATCACATGATGGGCGGAATGAATCGCGTTTTTGAGGTTGGAGATTATCAAAATCCTAATTTACCAAATAAAAAACATGCTTATAAAATGTTGCAAATGGAAAGTAATATGAAGCATGTTATGGTAGAAAATGATTTCGCTACAAATGGTTTAGATGGTATGTTGATGGTGCAAGATGCACGTTGGGCTTTTACTTCGGAGTGGGGAATTGGTTACAAACCAGAACACGGTTATGAAGTAGAAACACATTTGGGACGTTTTATTGATCGAAATCAATGGTTTCAAGTTTTTGTAGGTTTTGATTGGAATCAACACAAAATGTTAACAGACCACGGAATTGTAGAAAAGAATATTTTTGGTCAAAAAACAGATAGAAACAAAGGATTATTCAGTGCTGGTTTTGTGTATAAATTACCAATGTTAATTGATTTTCAGACCGAAATTTATCAAACAGGAAAAGTTCGTTTGCAACTGATGAGAGAGGATATTCCAATTTCAAAACGAGTTCGCGCTGGTTTTATGTGGAATACAGATAAAGAATATATGGGCGAGTTGAGCTATATCTTGAACAGAAATATGCACATCAGAACTCATTACGATAGCGATATGGGATTCGGTGTAGGATTGAGGTTAGTTTATTAGAAATATAAATAGTATAAAACATAAAAAGCTTCGAGAATTTTCTTGAAGCTTTTTGTTTTTAGATGATGTTGAATGATTAATCCATCGCTTTCAGTTCATTTAAGAAATCAACAATATCTTGTCCAGAATAATCCGCCATTCCCATTGTTGTATGTGCAATATTTCCTTTCTTGTCTAAAATAACTGTTGTTGGTAACGAACCATTAAAAAACTCAGTAGGAATAGATGAATTTGGATAAACTACAGGCAACGATAAATTTTTACGTTCCATAAATTTTGCTACTTTATCACGTTTTCCTTCTACTTCAACCGTCAAAATAACGATTTCGTTATCATCTTTTACTTTATCATAAAGTTTTTGAATTGATGGCATTTCCGCGATACAAGGCGGACACCAAGTTGCCCAAAAATTCATGAATACAACTTTACCTTTCAAATCTTCCATATTGATTGCTTTTCCGTCAGCATACACCATTTCGAATGTATAATTTGCTTTAGATTTTGGTTGAGTTGTTGGTTCAACTTTTTCTAATTTCGGTTCAAATAAGCCTAATTTCATTAAACCTTGTTGCATCATTGCTTTTGCTTCTGGCACAAAAAGTAAGACCAAAGCCAGCGCTCCTATAATAATTGTTGAATAATTTCTTTTGATCATTGCTATAAATTTGTTATTGTTTGTTCCCATTGTAATCCGCTTATATCGGTTAAAACTACTTTGTGAATTTTGTCTGAAATATCAAAATTCAGATTTGCTTTCGCACCCAAAGGTAACACCAAACTGTGTTTGTGCGGTGTAACTTTTGCTACATAATAATTTGAAATTTGTTGTTTGTCTAAATTAGATAACTCTTTCATATCCAAACTTTCAATTATTTCATTTTGATGATTATGAAAATCAATTTGGATTAAAAAAGAGCCATAAACATCAGCGCCTTCTATTCGCATTACATCAAATGAAACCTTGTTTTGATATTGTTTCAAATTAGATATTTCTACTTTTGGTTTGACAGATTTATTGTGCAAAGTCCCGTAAACTCCACCATGAAAAACCTGATTTGTAAACAAAGTAACGAATAAAATAAAAAAACTAAGACCTACAAAATAAGGTCTATACTTTTTGATTGAAATTGAATTCCAATTATTTTCTTGTTGAATAAATTGATTTTTATTGAAAAAATAATCCAACGAAATTTTTCCAGAACCAGCCTGAAATAACGTAAAACCTCCAGCTAATCCTAAAACACCAATTTGCCATTCATCCAGACAAGTTGTACCAATCCAGCCCGAACCAAGTAAAATTCCCATTGCCAAAAAGAAAACGGCAATACTCATGATTCGTGTTTTGTAACCAAGCATTAAGAGTAAGCCTACAACGCCTTCTACAATGGTGAAAATCCACATGTTCCAAAGTAAGGCTTCAGGATTTTCGACTAAATATTGAATAAGTGGTTTGATGAAAAGGGCATTTGGTAAAAAATGATTGAATTTTTCGCCAATATAACCCGCAGCTTCTGGATCAAGTTTATTTTCTAAAATTAAACGCCTCCAAAAGGCAGAAAAGTACGTCCAACCAATGACTAAACGTAACGCCAATACAGCATTACCCATTGATAAAACAGATTTATTTTGCATGAATTTTTATATAAGTGATTGAATATTGTTGTCTAAATTAATTGTGAAAAATTAAGATATCAACGAATATTTCAATTGCTTATACAACAGATAAAAAGGTATTTTTGGTGATTGAATTTCATTCGAATCAATATCTTCTTCAATTAATGAAGAACGTGCTAATACAATGAAATGAATAGATGAATCTGGTAAATCAAAATTCGGAGTATCAAGATTTTTTGTCGATTTTTTAATCGTTTCAAACTTAACAACCGTACACGAATTCGAATGATTTTGATTGATTTTGACTTGAGAAGTTTTTGTTTGATGAACATTTTCTACTTGCAAAATCGTATGAATAGAAGCTTTAATGCTACATGGTGTAAGTAGCACAAAAATCGAAGAGATGATTAAAACGAAACTTCTAAAATTCATGGAACGAAACTAATCATTAATTTTCAATAAAAACCAATTCACAATTAAACTTTAAGAAATTATTAGAATTTCTATCTTTGTCTTGATGAAAGAAAAACCACTATTTTTTGTTTTAATAATTCTAACACTTTTACTTTTCGTTTTGAGTTTAAGCGTTGGAAAAGTTTCGATTTCTTTCATCGAAATTTTTAATGTGTTTTCTGGTCACTCAGACGAAATGTTGCATAATCTTGTTCTTAATTTTCGTTTACCAAAATCATTAACTGCTTTATTGGTCGGAATTTCGTTGCCAATTTCAGGTTTTTTAATGCAAGAATTATTCAAAAATCCGTTGGCAGAACCTTCTGTTTTGGGAATAACTTCGATGGCAAGTTTAGGCGTTGCGATTGTGATTTTTCTTTTTTCGATGATTGGTTTAGAAGAATTTCTTAATAATCCTTGGATTACAATTATAGCTTCATTTTTAGGCGCAATTGTCGCGTTGTTTTTGGTTATTTCATTATCATTTCGTGTTAAATCATCTGTATCTTTGGTGATTATCGGATTTATGGTTGCAGGTTTAGCAGGTGCATTAATTGGCATGATGCAATATTTTGCTCCTTCCGATAAAATAAAAACGTATTTAGTTTGGGGATTTGGCTCATTAAGCGGATTGTCTTGGGAACAATTAGGCGTTTTTGGTTTATTTATTTTGAGCGGAATTATTGTTTCATTATTTACTTTACGTGGAATTACAGCCTTATTATTGGGCGAAAAATATGCACAATCATTAGGAATTAATATCAAAAAATTACGTTTCACGATTTTAGTTTCGACAGCTTTATTAACGGCATCTGCTACGGCTTTTGCAGGACCAATTAGCTTCATTGGATTGGCAGTTCCACATATTTGTAGAACATTATTACGAACAGGTGATATGAAAATTTTGTACCGATGGATTTTTGTTTCTGGAATATTTTTTATGTTATTATTTTCGATTTTGACAGAAGTTTTTCCGTTCGGAACATTACCAATTAATATCATTACCGCATTGTTTGGAGCGCCGATTGTCATTAGTATTTTGTTGAATAATAAAAATGAAGTGCGATGAAAAATACCGTTTTGAAATTAGAAAATGTTTCAGTTGGATATGGTTCAAAAGAAATTGTTTCGGCTATAAATGCGACTATAAATTCGAATGAATTAGTTGCTGTTTTAGGAAAAAATGGAGCAGGAAAATCAACATTGATTAATTCGATTTTAGGTTTTCAGAAAACATTGAATGGAGAAATTTATTTAGAAAATAAGCCAATCAAAAAATTATCTTCTCAAGAAATTGCACAGCAAATAGCAGTTGTTTTACCACGTTTGTCGATTGTTCCAAAAATCAAAGTTTCGGAATTGGTTGCCATGGGACGTTTGCCTTATCACAAGGTTTTGAAAAAGATTTCTAACGAAGAACAAAACTTAATTGATGAGGTTTTAGAATTGGTTGGAATTACAAATTTAGCAAATCAATTTGCGAATGAAATTAGCGAAGGTCAATTACAATTGGTGATGATTGCACGTGCATTATGTCAAGATGCTAAATTGGTAATTTTGGATGAGCCTACTTCTAATTTAGATTTAGCGAATCAATATCGTATTTTCAATTTATTGACTGAATTAAAATTAAAAACAGATAAATCATTTCTAATGATCACACACGAAGTTGATTTTGCTTTAGAGAAAGCAGATAAAATTTGGTGGATTGAAAATGGAAACCTTTTCGAAAATATTCCAGAACAAATGGCTTTTGAGCATCAAATTATTCAGAAGTTATCCAATCAAAATCTGATATATGATGAAAAAAATAATCGCTTTTCGACACAAAAATCATTTTCTAAAACGATTGGTGTAAAAGGAAATTCGGAATTGGCTTTTTGGGTAAAAAATGCCTTAATTCGTAATGGAATTTCTGTTGAAAATAATGCGGAAAATCATATTGAAATCACAGAAAATAACATCATCTTTGAAGGAATAAAGTTTGAAACGATAGAAGAAATTGTAAATTTTGTACAACACTATGAAAAATATAATTGTAACGGGAGCGAGTAGAGGAATTGGTTTTGAATTGGCAAAACAACATTTGGAATTAGGAAATCGAGTGTTGACAGTCTCTCGAAATGTAGATAAATTGAAGGAATTAACAGCTTTTGCAAAAGAAAATCAATATCAGTTTATCGGTGTTGATTTGGCTAATTTTGATGAGATTTCAGATGTTTTGAAAGCTGTGGAATCTTGGAATAAAGTAGATGTTTTGTACAATAATGCGGGAGTTTGTATCAACAAACCATTTATAGAAATGCAACAAGAGGATTTGTTAACTTCTTGGCAGATTAATTTTATGGCACCTTATCGCTTGATACAAGTTTTGATGCCAAAATTTGATACATCTTCTCATGTAGTTAATATTTCGACGATGGGAGCTGTACAAGGTTCGGTGAAATTTCCTGGTTTGTCTGTTTATTCGTCTTCAAAATCTGCAACGGTTAATTTGACTGAATTGTTAGCAGAAGAATTAAATGAACTTGGTCCAAGAATAAACGCAGTAGCGTTAGGAGCGGTGCAAACAGAAATGTTAGAAGAAGCGTTTCCGGGATATATTGCGCCTTTACAACCAGATGAAATGGCCGAATATTTGGTCGATTTTGGATTAAACGGTTGGAAATATTTTAACGGAAAAATTCAACAAGCTTCTATTTCTACGCCATAAAAAAACGTAATAAGAATCTATATAGAAGATGTAATCTGCATAAAAAAATAAGTTTTTATGCAGATTTTTTTATTTGAAATTAATGGAATGTCCTTAAAACTAAAACCTTATTTTTGTAGTATGCATATTTTAGTAGTAGAAGATGATCAAAGAATGTCTGAATTAATTCGAAGAGGATTAATAGAAAATGGATTCGAAGTTACTGTAGTTTATGATGGTGAAATGGCACTTAAATTAGCTCTTCGCGAAGAGTATGATTTAATTGTATCTGACATAATTTTACCTAAATTAAGTGGATTAGATTTTTGTCAAGAAATCAAAAAACAGAAACCTTTTCTTCCTATTATTATGTTAACAGCTCTTGGAACAACAGATGATAAAGTAGAAGGATTTGATGCTGGTGCAGATGATTATATGGTGAAACCTTTTGAAATGCGAGAACTTGTTGCTAGAATAGGGGTTTTATCAAAAAGAAATTTTAATCATAATTCACAATCCTTTTTATTAAAATATGATACTTTAGAGATGAATCTTCATACTAAAATTATAAAAAGAGAAGAAAAAGAAATTGATTTAACACCTAAAGAATTTCGATTATTACAGTATATGCTAGAAAATAAAGAACGAGTTTTGTCTAGAAATGAAATTGCAGAAAATGTTTGGGACACACATTTTGATACAGGAACTAATTTTATTGATGTTTATATAAATTATTTAAGAAATAAAATTGATAAACATTTTTCTACAAAACTAATTCACACAAAAACAGGTCAGGGATTTATATTTAAAAAAGATGAAAATAAAAGTTAAACTGACGATTTTATTCACTTTGCTTACAGCTGCAATACTTTTCTTTTTTGCTTTTATTATTTATTATTCAGCTAAAAAAGATAGAGAAAAAGAGTTTTTTGAATTATTGAAAAAAGAAGCAATTACAAAATCAAATCTTTTTCTTAAAGCTAAAGTTCCTTCAGAAGTTTTACATAATATTTATCATAATAATAGACAAACAATCAATGAAGTAGAAGTTGCGGTTTATAATCAAAACAAAAAACTACTTTATCATGATGCTGTTGAAATAGATTTTGTAAAAGAAACTGACGAATTATTTGATGAAATACAACAAAAAGGATTTGTAATTTTTTATCAAGATAAATGGCAAGTGGTTGGAATGAATTATGTTGTAGATGGCAATCATTACATTGTAACAGCGGCTGCTTTAGACGAATATGGATACAGTAAAATGAACAATTTATTGAAAAACATCATACTGATTTATATTCTTTCTTTGCTATTAATTATTTTGTCTGCTTTCTTTTTTACAAATAAAGCAATCAATCCAGTAAAAGAAATAACAAATAAAGCCAAACAAATTTCTGCTTCGAATTTAGATTTGAGAATTGAATTGAAGTCAAAAGGAGATGAGTTAGCAGAATTAACAACAACAATTAATCAAATGTTGCAACGATTAGAAAACTCTTTTGATGCACAAAAAAACTTTGTTTCTAATATTGCACATGAACTTCGTACACCTTTGGCTGCAATTATAACAGAGTTAGAAATGGCTGTAGATAAAGTGCATACTAATGAAGAGTATCAACAGTTAATCCAATTTGCATTGAATGATACGAAAAGAATTGTTCGTCTTTCAAATAGTTTGCTTGATATGGCAAAAGCAAGTTATGATCCTTCGGAAATAAATTTTAAAACGATTCGGATTGATGAAATACTTTTAGATTCTGTTGCGCAAATTCAAAAAAGCAATAAAGAGTATAAAGTAGATTTAAATTTTATTAGAATACCAGAAGAAGAAAACGAAGTTGCAGTTATAGGAAATGAGTATTTATTAAAGGTTGCTTTTACTAATCTAATAGAAAATGCTTGCAAATATTCAATTAATAATAGTTGTATTGTTCAAGTTGATTTTGATGATAAAGACGTGAAAATTAATTTTATTAATAAAGGAGATAAAATTGATCAAGAAGAATTAGCATTGATTTTTAAACCTTTTTTTAGAAGTGATAAACATAAAAATATTCAAGGACAAGGAATAGGATTACCTCTGACAAAGAAAATTGTCGATTTACATGATGCTCGTTTAGAATTATATTCTGAAGAAGGAAAAGAGACTATTTTTCAGATCGTATTGAAGAAGTCATAATAAAACTTAAATCATTAAAAAAAAAATAATGGAAGCCTGCTATTTAGCAGGCTTTTTTTGTTCTAATAAAATTCTAATATTCTTCTAAAGGGTTTCTAACAGCAGTAGCTTTTGATGTATTGTAAATTTGCACCAGAAAAAAATATAATGGAAACAGATTCCCAATTTGTCAAACAATAAACCTAAGATTCATTTATAACTGCTTTTGAGATAATTGAAATTTTGGTTTGTCTTAAAAAAGGAAATAAAATGAATTTAATGAATTTTACAATGCAGTTAGGATTAGCTTTTCTATTAGGAGCTGCAATAGGTTTAGAGCGAGAATATCGTCAAAAAAGTGCTGGATTAAGAACAAATACTTTAGTATGTGTGGGTTCAGCAGCGTTTATATTAATGTCTTATTCTATCGGAGGTGATGCAGTAGGACGAATAGCTTCATATGTTATCAGCGGAATAGGTTTTTTAGGCGCTGGAGTAATCATGAAAGATGGATTAAGTGTAAGAGGATTGAATACTGCCGCTACCATTTGGTGTTCAGCAGCAATTGGGTTATTTGTCGGTTCAGGACTTTCAATAGAAGCAGTTATACTTACTTCAATTATAATGTTAGCGCATCTACTATTAAGACCAATTAGCAATCACATTTATCGTTATTCTTTCAAAAATAAAAACCACAAGGATACTGAATATTTATTGGTAATAAAATGTAGAAATGATGTAGAAAATCATTTGAGAGTATTACTAATGCGATCAATAGAGAATAATGAAAATCTTATGATGAAGTCTCTTTCAAGTGATGATGATTTAATAAATGATTCTGTAATGATTTCAGCAGAAATATCAGCTTTAAATCAACAAGATAGTCTTTTAGAAAAAATAGCAAGTCGATTAACAATTGAAAAAGATGTCCAGAAAATTCGTTGGGAAATTATAAGTAACGAAGTGTAAAAATAATAAACAGTAATAAGAATATACAGAAAAAATATCTCATGAAAATAACAAGATTAACTCATTTTATACTGCTTTTAGTAGGAAGTGCAATGTTTTTGACGAATAGTTGTAAAAATAAAACAGAGCAAACTGATAATCCAGATTTTTATTGGGTAAATAATGAAATAGAATTATCAGAAAATTCTCCAATAGAATCTAAATTGAAATTAGAAACATCAAAACTTCAAACGATAGAATCGGAGTTAAGTTCGACAGGAGTTGTAAAAGCAATTCCTGAACGATTTGCTCAGGTAGCATCGCCTTTTGCAGGACGCATAGTAAAATCTTTCGTCACATTGGGACAGTATGTGAAAAAAGGCTCTCCCATTTTTGAAATAAAATCTTCAGAATATTTTTCAGCTCAGCAAGAATATTTTTCAGCTCAGCAAGAGTTAAAACAAGCAGAAATGAATTTGAAACGTCAAAAAGATTTATACAATCATGCTGTAGGTGTAAAAAGAGAATTAGAGGAGGCTGAGACAGATTACAAGTTAAAGAAAATAGCAACAGATCAAACTGCTGCATCATTAAAAGTTTTTAATTCATCTTCTAGAGTAGGAATGGGGCAATCTTTAATTGTTCGGTCTCCTATTTCTGGACGAGTTGTAAGCAGTGATTTAGTTGTTGGACAATTCATAAAAGAAGATCATGAAGCTTTAGTTACAGTAGCAGAATTATCAAAGGTATGGATTTCGGCACAAGTAAAAGAACATAATTTAGGTTTCTTAGAAGAGTTAAAACATATAACATTTACAGTTGATGCTTTTCCATCAAAAATATTCGAAGGAAAAGTAATTAATATAGGACAATTATTAAATGAAGAAACGAGGAGTGTTGATGTGCTTATAGAAACGGATAATAATCAATTTGTTTTAAAACCAGGAATGTATGTTAACGTAACATTGAATAGTCTAGATAAAGAAGAGATAATCCTTCCTGCAAAAGCTGTTTTTCAAGAAAAAGAAAATCAATATGTTTTTGTGAAAATAGGTGATAGAAAATATCGAAAAGCAAATGTAAAAGCAATTGGAACTTCAGAAAATAACGATTTTGTTCGTGTTACAGATGGTTTAAAAGTAGGAGAAAGAGTAGTGATTGAAGGAGGTATCTTTTTAATGGGAGCAAAATAAATAAGCTATTGAGATGAATAAACTAATAGAAATGGCGATTGCCAAAAAATGGTTAATGGTAGCTTTGTTTTCTTTGGCTGCATTCTTTGGATATTATTCTTGGAAACAATTATCTATCGAAGCTTATCCTGATATCGCTGATGTAACTTCGCAAGTAGTAACTCAAGTTCCTGGGTTGGCTGCGGAAGAAGTAGAACAACAAATAACAATTCCAATAGAAAGAGAGCTAAATGGTTTACCAGGTATGCATGTTATGCGTAGCAAAAGTACATTTGGATTATCTATAATTACGATTGTATTTAAAGATGGAGTAGATGATTATTGGGCTCGTATGAGAATTCAAGAACGATTGAATGATATTGAGTTGCCGTATGGAGCTGAACCAAGATTAGATCCTTTAACATCTCCTATTGGAGAAGTATTTCGTTATATTATTGAAAGTGATACAAAGAGTTTAAGAGAATTAACAGATTTACAACGCTTTGTTATTGTACCAAGAATTAATCAAGTTTCAGGAGTTGCAGAAGTAACAAATTTTGGAGGAATTACAACGCAATATCAAATAGAAATAGATCCAAATAAATTAACTCAGTATGATGTTTCGTTAAATGATATTGTAGAAACAATAGAAAAAAATAACATTAATGCAGGAGGAAGTACATTACCTCAAGGAGATATAGGATATGTGATTAGAGGAATAGGTCTTGTAAAAGATTTAGAAGATTTTGGTAAGATTGTTATTAAATCAGAAAAAGGTGTACCTGTTTTATTATCAGATATAGGCGAATTAAAATATGGAAACTTAGAGCGAAAAGGAATTTTAGGTTATAGCGATAAAAGCCGAAATCATAGTGACGGAATTGAAGGGATAGTTCTATTGTTAAAAGGAGAAGATACTTCTGTAGTTTTAGAAGGTATTCATGAAGCTGTAGATGAATTGAATAATGATTTGTTGCCAAAAGATGTAAAAATACATGCATTTTTAGATCGTACAGATTTAGTCGATACAACACTTAATACTGTTTCGTACACATTAATGGAAGGTATTTGTTTAGTCGTTATTGTACTTATTGTATTTCTTGGAAGTTGGAGAGGAGCTCTTCTAGTAGCTATAACAATTCCTATTTCATTGCTTATAGCATTTATATTAATGCATTTTACATCCATTCCAGCTAATTTACTTTCGTTAGGAGCTATAGATTTCGGAATTATTGTAGATGGAGCTATTGTGATGATGGAAACCGTTTTGAAAAAAAGAGAGGAAAATCCTAAAGAAGAATTAAAGGAGAAAACTATTTCAACGGTTGCAAAGCAAGTAGCAAAACCAATATTTTTTGCAACACTAATTATTATAACAGCTTATTTACCATTGTTCGCTTTTGAAAGAGTAGAACGTAAACTTTTTACTCCGATGGCTTTTACTGTTGGTTATGCATTACTTGGAGCTTTATCAGTTGCACTTTTATTAATCCCAGGATTAGCATTTGTAATGTATAAAAAACCAAGAAAAATTTATCATAATAAATGGTTGGAAAAGCTGACGAAATCTTATTCAAAGGTTATCAAAAAAATAATTGCTAAACCCAAAAAAGTTATTCTACCATTACTTCTAATTCTTGCTAGCGCGACAGTATTATCTATTTCTGTTGGAAAAGATTTTTTACCAACATTAGACGAAGGTTCTATTTGGTTACAAGTAGAATTACCTCCAGGATTATCGGTAGAGAAGTCAAAAGAAATGAGCGATGTATTGAGAGAACATACAATGAAATATGACGAAGTTACCTATGTAATGGTTCAAGCTGGTAGAAATGATGACGGAACAGATCCATGGACAGCATCTCATTTTGAAGTTTCAATAGGACTGAAACCATATAAAGAATGGCCTAGAGGAAAAACGAAGAATGATTTGATTCGAGAATTAGAATCAGAGTATGCTAGTATGCCAGGATATACAGTTGGTTTTTCACAACCAATGATTGATGGCGTTATGGATAAAATTTCAGGAGCACATAGTGAGTTGGCTGTAAAAATATATGGGAAAGATTTTACTGAAACACGTAAAATAACTGAGAATATCATGAAAGAATTAAAAATGGTAAAAGGTGCTGTTGATGTATCAATAGATCAAGAACCACCTTTACCTCAACTTCAAATTCATGCTAATCGAGATAAAATTGCACAATATGGATTGAATGTTTCTGATGTTTCAGAATTAATAGAAGTCGCAATTGGAGGAAAAGCTATTTCTCAAATATTTTCAGATGATAGAGTATATGATTTTACTTGTAGATATAAAGAAGATAGTAGAAATACACCAGAAAAAATACGACAATTAACTTTGACAAATGTAGATGGTGTAAAAATACCATTAGCGCAAGTTGCCGATGTAAAACTAAATACAGGAGAAAGTACAATTACGCGTGAAATGAATAAACGTCATTTGACAATAAAACTGAATTTGAGAGACCGCGATTTAAGTTCTTTCCTAAAAGAAGCCCAAAATAAAATAGAACAAAATATTGATTATGACCATAGTCAATATCATATTAAATGGAGTGGACAGTTTGAAAATCAAGACAGAGCTTATAAAAGACTTTCAGTTATTATTCCAATTGCAATATTAGTCATGTTTATACTTTTATATGCAGCATTCGGTAAATTGAGACAAGCTTTGCTTTTAATAGGAATTATTCCTTTGGCGATATTCGGTGGAATGTTAGCTTTAAATGTAAGAGGAATGACGTTGAATGTATCTTCAGCAGTTGGTTTTATTGCATTATTTGGAGTTGCAATTCAGAATGGAGTGATTATGATTTCTCAAATCAATTTACTGAAAAATAAAGGAATGGAACTTTCTCAAGCTGTTATAGAAGGTACAAAAAATCGTTTCAGACCTGTTTTGATGACAGCTACAGTTGCGATTCTAGGATTATTACCAGCTTCATTAGAAACAGGAATAGGATCAGATGTTCAACGTCCATTAGCAACGGTTATCGTATACGGATTATTATTCTCAACAATCATTACACTTTTTGCCCTTCCAGCTTTGTATTATATGATCGAAAAGAAATGGGGAAAAGATTCAGTAGAAAAATCAGTTAATCAAAAACAAGATTAAAATGAAAAAATATTGGTTATTAGTTGTGTGTAGTTTATTTATAGTAAATACTAAATTAATTGCTCAAACAACAAGTGAAAACGAGTTAGATTATAAAAAATTTATAGAAACAGTTCAGGCAAACAATATTTCTTATACAGCAGAACGCTTTAATGTAGATATTGCCGAAACAGAAATTTTAAGTGCAAAAGCATTTACGGATCCCGAACTTCAATTTGAATATTTTGATAATGGAGAAGCCAAAAGAAAAATGGGACTTGGATATTCAGCGGAAGTTGGATGGGTTTTAGAATTAGGAGGAAAAAGAAAAGCTCGAATTAATTTAGCTAAAAGTGAATTTGAATTAACGAAATTAATTCTTTTAGATTATTTCAAAAATTTAAAAGCAGACGCAACATTAGGATTTCTTCAAACAATCTATCAGAAAGAAATGTTGAATGTAAAAGAGAATTCTTATAACATGATGAATCAGTTAGCAAATTCGGATGAAATAAGATTCAAATTAGGAGAGATTTCTGAAACTGATGCAAGACAAAGTCGATTAGAAACTCAGTCATTAAAAAATGAAATAATACAAGCAGAAACAGATTTTGCTACATCAAAAATTCGATTGTCAACTTTTATGGGAATTGATCAATATGCAGATTTATTTTCTACAGTAGGAGATTTGAAAACGTTTCAACGTGATTTTGATTTAATCAATTTGACTGAAATGGCCTTAAGTAATCGAACAGATTTATTAGTAGCCTTGCAAAGTAAAGATGTTAGTCAAAGAATGATTGATTTAGCCAAAGCAAATCGTGCAATAGATTTGGGACTGATTTTAGGATTAGAGCATTCAACAGCTGTTAGAAATTTGATAGCAGAAACTCCTCAGTTCACACAAATTAAAGGAGGAGTAAATATTCCATTGAAATTTTCTAATAAATATAATAATGAATTGAAGGTTGCTAAAATGCAATTTAAACAAGAGGAGCTAAATTATAAACAAATAGAATTAGAGATTAAATCTCAAGTAAAAGAAGCATATGAGTTGTATGAAGGTTATAAAAAACAGTTGAAACAATTTGATATTGAAATATTAAAAAATGCGAATTTAATATTAGAGGCTAAAAAATACAGTTACAAAAGAGGAAATTCGTCTTTGTTAGAGGTTCTAGACGCTCAACGTACTTATAATGAAACTCAAAATCAATATTTGGAAACTCTTTATAATTGTGCTTCAGGTCTTATTGACTTAGAAAGAGTAGTAGGAATTTGGGATATTGATTTTTAAATCTTTACTAACTCTAAAGATTTATGAATTATTTTCGTGATGATTTTTCAATTAAATGTCTAGGACATATTTCAACGGAAAAATTCAACAAGCTTCTATTTCTACACTTTAGGAAAATAGAATTTAGATGAAATAAAAAAATCCAACTTTGTGAAGAGTTGGATTTTTTTAATGCTATTTATTTAAAATTAATTGTAACTAAAAAATAATGTGGAATTTTGAAATGTTCGCCCAATTTTTCTGGTGCAATATCTGATTGAGCAACTTCACAATATGAACCTGAACCATCTGGATGAATTGTTGGAGTGAGAATAGTAAATATTGCATTTTTCTTATTTGGATTGATTGTTATTTCTTTTTTCTCTCCAAAAAAATCTTTTAAAGCATATTTATCTGAATCATTCATAAGAATGAAATAAGATTTTTTTGTTCCAAAAAGATCGCTTCTAATATATGTTTTAAGTTTTCCATCACTCATTTTGAAAAAGAATTTTAATGATAATGAATTTGAATTAATCTTGAAATAATCAGATTCTGAAGAGTCAAAAAGTAACTTTTTAGTAGTAAATTTTCCATTTTTATATTCTTCAAGATTAATTTGATAATTTTTTCCGTTTAGTAAATCTCCCTCAAAATTTAAAGTTTCGATATAAATATTTTCAAAATCAGTGATATCTTGAATTTCACCATTATCGCTTCCGTATTTATAAGTCATTTTTATTGTATTTTGACTGAATGCAAAATTTGAAATTAAGAATAAAGAGAAAGTAAATTTTAATAGTTGCTTCATTTTTATAGTTTTAATAATATACTATAAATGACGCAAAAAATAAATGAATGTTGCATTTATCTAAAAAAATAGATTGAAGTGCTTGAATAATAGATCTAATTCGATTCAAAAACTCGTTTTCTAAAAATATACATCAATGGAAAACTGCGTAAAAACATCCAAATTCCAAATGCAATCCAAATTCCATAAATATTTAAACCAAAGTAATCTGCAAGATAAATGGTTGGTAGAAACCCAAGAAATGTTGCGATAATTAAGTTGTTTCGCAAGAGTTTTGCATCGCCCATTCCCTTGAAAAATCCATCAAAAATATAAGCCAATGTGTTGATTGGTTGCATTAATAAAACCATCCAAAATACAGAATTGAAAATGATCAAAACATTTGGATCTTGATTGAAAATTTGCCCAATTTGATTATAAAAAATGAAACAAATCGCAATTAAAATACACGCAATTAAAACTGAATATTTGGAAATATCTTTGCTTAAAATCCAAAGTTTAGGATAGTTTCGTTCGCCTTGTAAACGACCTGCCATCGCGTTTCCAGCACCTGCATATCCGTCAATAAAGAATGAAAAGAACAACCAAATATTCATCAAAATACTTTGCGCGGCGATATAATTTTTTCCGTAATCGGTGGCGTAAGAATTCGCAAGAAAAAATGTAACATTCAACGAAGCTGTTCGTAAAATAAAATTGAAACTTAAGTTGATATATTTCTTAAAAAGTGGATGAATGGTTTTTCCTGGATTTAATCCAAATGAAGTTTTCGTGAAATAGTAGTAAAACGCCATAATTACCATAATCAATTGTGCAATCAAACTTGCATAAGCAGCGCCTTTAATATGATAAGCGGGAATTATCCCATTTACTCCAAAGATTAGAATATAGTCTAAAAAGACATGAACAAATGCAGCTGTTAAACTACATTTCATTGCCCAAACGGTGTTTTGCATTCCTCTAAATGCTCCAAAAAGAGTGAGCGAAATAAGTGTTAATGGAAAACCAAATGCTCTGATTTTGTAATAATCTACTGAAAATTGAAGAACCAAATCTTTTGCATTGTACAATTCGAATAGATTTTGTGCAAAAAAATACGTTGGTATAAAGATAAGTAAACTCAAAAATATATTGAAATACATCGCTTGCGGAACTAAAGTTTTGAGACTATCCAATTTATTTGCTCCAAAACTTTGCGAAACCAAAGACGAAATAGAAGTTTTGGTTTGGGCAACTATCCAAATAATTCCTGAAAGAAAAGAACCAACTAAACCAGTCGCAGCAAGTGCTTCAACCGAATATTCTTTTACATTACCCACCATCGCAATATCGGTTAAGGTAATAAGAGATTCGGCAATTCCTGAAAAAATAGCAGGAATCGCTAATTGATTAATTTGTTTGAACGTAATTCTATCCAAAACCAAACTCATTACGAAAAATTATTTTTTTACGCGTTTGTATGGTGGTTTGTTTTTGATGATTTGACTCAACATAAATAAGGTAGTTCCGACCAATGTGAAATAAGCTAAAAGTGGTAAGCCAGGAATGTGATAATCGTTGTATTTGAACATGAAAATACACGCTAAATATCCAGCGAAAATCAAATAATAAATTACTTTTTTGAATGATCCGTATGTAAATTTTCCTCGAATATATTCAATCAAATTCAACAGAATTAAGAAGAAATAAAAACCGAAAAAGATAGAGCGCAATGGATTAATCGGACGATCGGTTGTTCTTATATTCACCATTAAATTGTAATTGTAAACACCGTTATAAATTAATAACAATAAGATAAGAACGATAATAATACGAAGTATTTTCATAAAGTATTTTTACATTAAAAAAAGCTGTCGAAACAGCTTTTGATATTATTTAACAGGTTTGAAATCTAACGAAAGCGAATTCACACAATAACGTAAACCAGTTTCTGTAGGTCCGTCATCAAAAACGTGTCCTAAATGGCTTCCACAATTTCCGCAAAGAATTTCTGTTCTCTTCATTCCGTGCGAAGTGTCTACGCGTTCTACAATTTTACCTTCTTTTATTTCTTTGTCAAAACTTGGCCAACCACAATGTCCATCAAACTTAGAAGAAGAAGAAAACAATTCTTCTCCACACGCATTACATGTATAAATTCCGTTTTCGAAATGCATGTTGAATTTTCCTGTAAAAGGACGTTCTGTTCCAGCTTCTCTTAAAACATAATATTCTTCAGAAGAAAGTTCTTTTTTCCATTCTTCGTTTGACTTATTGATATTGAATTGAGGTTTTTCGTTCATCGTAACAGTGTTTGAAGGTTGTTCTACTTTAGCATCTTCTTTCTTGTGTTGAGATGTACAAGCAGCCATAAGGCTCATTATTAATCCAACAACAAAAAAAGAAGTATATTTTTTTAGGCAATCCATTGATTATATTTTTCAAAAGCTTGTCTGATTTCTTCTTCAGTACAAACTACATCATAACGACAATTTCCAATCTTGTTGATCAAACTAAAGTTGATTGAATTGTTTTGATTTTTTTTGTCGTGTTTCATCCATTCCATTAAGTTCGGAAAAATTTTCATATCAATTGTATTTAATGCATACATTGACGAAAAACTTTCGCAAACCTCTTCCACATCAGCTTTAGAAATTAATTCTTGATCATAACTAAGGAATGTCTCAATAATCATTCCGATTACAATTGCTTCTCCATGTAAAAGCGGAAAATCAGTTTCTAAGGATTCACTTTCGATGGCATGACCTATTGTATGACCAAAATTTAAAATTTTGCGTTCACCTTTTTCATATGGATCATTGTCAACCACATTTTCTTTGATATGAATAGAATCCATGATAAAAGGAGCTAAAGATTCGGCATCGTGCGAAGGTAATTGCACCAAATTATCCCAATGATCACGATTTTTGATTAAACCATGTTTCAACATTTCGGCTAAGCCAGATTTTACTTGACGTTGCTCTAATGTCAACAAAAATTTAGGATCAACTAACACCATTTCCGGCTGTGTAAATGTCCCAATCATGTTTTTCATTCCTTCCAAATCAATTCCATTTTTTCCACCAGCAGAAGCATCAACTTGCGATAATAACGTAGTTGGAATGTTGATGAATTTGATTCCACGCTTGAAAGTAGAAGCCATAAAACCTCCCATATCCGTTAAAACTCCACCACCAACATTAATAACTAATGAATGACGATCTGCACCCAACTCGCTTAATGCTAACCAAAGATTAGTTACAGTATCGATGTTTTTATTTTCTTCTCCAGAGTCAATTTCAAGGATTTCGTAAGCAGAAATATTGTCCAAATCGGCTAATAATAGCGGTAAACAATGCACATGAGTGTTCTCATCTACCAAAAAGAAGATAGAAGAAAAAGTGTTATTTGCAAGGTAATCGTCTAATATATATGCGATTGAACCAAAATGAATCGGAGCTGATTTCAAAATGAAAAATGTTTTTAAAATGTGCCTAAAATTACGACGACCTTTTTACATCAACCAAATATTTTGAATGATTTATTTTAGGAGGGCTGTCGATAGAATCTATATTGATATTATCGACTTATAAAATAATTATTTTTAAATTTGCACAAATTCATAGATCAATGAACATAGTTCTTTTTGATGGCGAAGAATGGGAAGATTTTTTGCCCCTAACATTTACAAGACCTGTAGCTGCCCTAAGAATGGGGATATTGAGTTTTGCAGAACGTTGGGAAAAAATACTAAATACAGAGGTTTCTTATCAAACGAAACCTTATTTGCAAGAAAAATTTCCTGCTAAACTTCAAACAGAAAATACATTTATCAACCCAACTTTTTTTCCGAATGAAAAATTAATTGAAGCGATAAAGAATTTAAAACCAAACCAAACCCTAATTTTTGACAATCAACTTGTAGCAGTTAAATCAACTGAAGAAACTCCAAAAATCACATCAGATATTATTCAATTTGAAGATGAAGTAATTCATCTACAACATTCTTGGGATCTGTTTACTTACAATTTCCAGGCAATTGAATTTGATTTTGATTTGGTGACAAAAGGAAGAACTTCTCAATCAATATCTACAACCAACCAAGTTTTAGCTCCTGAAAAAATATTTATTGAAGAAGGTGCGAAAGTTGAATTTTCTATTTTGAATGCATCAGAAGGTCCAATTTATATTGGAAAAGATGCCGAAATTATGGAAGGTTCTATGATTCGTGGCGGATTAGCTTTATGCGAGCATGCAAAAATAAATATGGGTGCAAAAATATATGCTGGTTGTACGATTGGTCCTTTTTGTAAAGTTGGTGGTGAATTAAATAATTCAATCCTAATAGCATATTCAAATAAAGGACATGATGGGTTTTTAGGGAATTCTGTAATTGGAGAATGGTGCAATTTAGGCGCGGATACAAATAACTCAAACTTGAAAAATAATTATGCAGAAGTAAAGTTATGGAGTTATAACCAAAAAAGATTTGTAAAAACAGGTTTGCAATTTTGTGGTTTAATAATGGGCGATTATGCTAAATCTGCAATCAATACACAATTTAATACTGGTACAGTTGTTGGAGTTTGTGCGAACGTTTTTCAATCAGGTTTTCCACCAAATATGATTAAACATTATAGTTGGGGTGGACAATCAGACGCTCCTGTTTTTAATTTTGATAAAGCTTGTGAAGCTGCAGAAAAAATGATGGAAAGAAGAAAAATTGCTTTTACACTTGCTGATAAAAGAATTTTAGAACATATTTTTAATTTAAATAATAACTAATTTAATAACGAGTAAATCATAAGAATTTAAGTTTAAAATTGTAATATGATTAATTTTACGTGTTAATCTTTTAACAATTAATTAAAAAATCCTTAATTTTGCTTTTTGTTAGAAAAGAATATTTGTGAAATGACTGGTAAATATAAAAACGTTTTAGAGTTAATTGGAGATACTCCATTAGTTCAGTTAAACAGAATTAACCAAGACATTCCAGGCGAAGTTTATGCAAAGTTAGAATGTTACAATCCTGGACATTCAACAAAAGACAGAATAGCTTTACATATTATAGAAGAGGCTGAAAAAAATGGTCTATTAAAACCTGGTGCTACGATTGTAGAAACAACTTCAGGTAACACTGGATTTGCTGTAGCTATGGTGGCTATCGTAAAAGGGTACAAATGTATCTTAGCGGTATCGGATAAAACAAAGGCAGAAAAGATTTCATTCTTGAAAGCGATGGGAGCAAAAGTATTTTTGTGCCCTGCGAATGTACCTGCTGATGATCCAAGATCATATTACGAAGTAGCAAAACGTATTGCTGCGGAAACGCCAAATTCTCTTTATATTAATCAATATTTTAATCAAGGGAATACAGAAGCTCACTATTTAACAACAGGTCCTGAAATCTGGAATCAAACAGAGGGTAAAATTACTCACCTAATCGGTTGTACAGGTACAGGAGGAACTTTGACAGGTAGTGCACGTTATATAAAAGAGCAAAACCCAGATGTGAAAATCATCGGAGTTGATGCTTATGGATCAATATTGAAAGGTTATCACGAAACTGGAAAAATTGATCAGAATGATATCTATCCTTACAGAATCGAAGGAATGGGAAAAAATTTAGTTCCTGGAGCTTTAGATTTTGAAATGGTTGATTCTTTTATCAAAGTGACAGACGAAGAAGCTGCTTATCGTACAAGAGAAATTGCTTTGAAAGAAGGAATTATGGCAGGATATACTTCTGGTGCTGCAACACAAGCATATAAACAATTGGCTGAAGCTGGAGAATTTGACGAAAATTCTTTAGTTGTAATTTTGTATCCAGACCATGGTTCGCGCTATATGACAAAAGTTTTTAGTGATGATTGGATGGCAGAGCAAGGCTTTACAAATAGCAGACTCAATGGTTTAGAAGCTCGAGCAACAGTCGAAAGAATTAAATAATACGTATATTTGTAAAAATTAAATATTTAAAGTAGGTAGTGTTCGTTCACTTTCTACTTTTTTTCAATTAATAAAAAATTAAACTATAATAAAATGGACATTTTTGAACGTTTAAAACAGAACCCTGGACCATTAGGTCAATTCGCTGATTATGGTGAAGGTTATTATGTTTTTCCACAGTTAAAAGGAGAAATTGGACCCGTAATGGAATTCCAAGGTAAAAAAGTAATTACTTGGTCAATCAATAACTATTTAGGTTTAGCTAACCATCCAGAAGTTCGTAAAGCTGATGCTGATGCGGCAGCTGAATATGGTATGGCTTATCCAATGGGAGCTCGCGCAATGTCTGGACAAACAGATTTTCACGCACAATTAGAGCAAGAATTGGCTGATTTTGTTCAAAAAGAGTCTGCTTATTTAATGAATTTTGGATACCAAGGAATGGTATCTACAATTGATGCTTTAGTATCTAAAAATGATGTAATCGTTTATGATGCTGAATGTCATGCTTGTATCGTGGATGGTGTTCGTTTACACTTTGGTAAACGTTTTATTTACCAACACAACAACATCGAAAGTTTCGAAAAAACAATTATTCGTGCACGTAAATTAGCCGACAAACAAGGAGGCGGAATTTTAGTGATTACAGAAGGTGTTTTCGGAATGACAGGTAAGCAAGGTATTTTAAAAGAAATTGCTGCTTACAAAGACGAATACAAATTCCGTTTATTAGTTGATGATGCACATGGTTTTGGTACTTTAGGTAAAACTGGAGCTGGAGCCGGAGAGGAGCAAGGTTGTCAAGATAAGATTGATATCTATTTCTCAACTTTTGCAAAATCTATGGCAGGTTTCGGAGCATTTATTGCAGGTAACAAAGACATTATTCGTATTTTAAAATATAACTTACGTTCTCAAATTTTTGCTAAATCATTGACAATGCCAATGGTAATCGGAGGTTTAAAACGTCTTGAGTTATTACGTTCTCAACCAGAGCTTAAAGATAAGTTATGGCACAATGTAGAAAAAATTCAGAAAGGATTAGAAGAAAGAGGATTTGATATTGGAGGTTCTAACACATGTGTTACGCCAATCGTATTGAATGGTTCTCCTATCGAAGCGACTGTATTGGCAAAAGAAATGCGCGAAGAATATGGTATTTTCGTTTCTGTAGTAGTTTATCCAGTTATTCCAAAAGGAATGATTATTTTCCGTATTATTCCAACTGCTGCTCACGAAGACGAACACATCGAATATACGTTAAACTCATTTGCTGAGATTAAAGATAAATTAGCTGACGGATATTACAAACGCAAAGCAGAAGAATTGAATGTTGATTTTGTTCAATACTAAAATAAATATTCAATCAAATAATAGAAAAACCCTAAACTGAATTAGTTTAGGGTTTTTTGTTTGTATTCTGTTCAAAAGTTAAGTAATTATTCACTTTTTTCCATATTTGATTTACTATATTTGTTTACAAATTAGACACACAAACACACAACAATTTTAATTATGAAAATTCACAATTTTAGTGCAGGACCATGCATTTTACCACAAGTTGTTTTCGACAAAATGGCTCAAGCTTGTTTAGATTTCAACAATTCAGGAACATCAATCTTAGAAATTTCTCACCGTCGCAAAGATGCGGTAGAAGTAATTGATACAGCAAGAGCGTTGGTAAAAGAATTGATGAATGTTCCAGAAACACATGACGTAGTTTTTATGCAAGGTGGAGCTTCATTGCAATTTCCTACTGTAGCTTACAATTTATTGAAAGAAGGCGGAAAAGCAGCTTATACACAAACAGGAAAATGGGCAGAAAATGCTATCAAAGAAGCGAAGCGTTTCGGAGAAATCGAAGTTATTGCTTCTTCAAAAGATCAAAATTATAGTTATATTCCAAAAGGATATACTGTTCCTTCAGATGTTGATTATTTCCACTGCACATCAAATAATACCATTTTTGGAACACAAATGAAAGAGTTTCCAAATTCTCCAGTTCCAATAGTTTGTGATATGTCTTCGGATATTTTATCTCGCACAATTGATGTTTCTAAATTTGGTGTAATCTATGCTGGAGCCCAAAAAAATATGGGACCTGCAGGTTCTGCTGTTGCAATCGTTCAAAAAGATTTATTAGGTAAAACGGGACGTAATATTCCCGATTATTTAAACTACGAAACACATATCAAAAAAGAATCATCGTTTAATACGTGGCCAGTAATTGCAATTTACGGTGTCATGTTAAATTTACAATGGTTAAAAGAGCAAGGTGGAGTAGAAGCGATTGCAAAAATTAATACTGCAAAAGCAGATGCAATGTATGCTGAAATTGATCGTAACGGATTATTTACAGGAACTGCTGCAACAGAAGATCGTTCTCAAATGAATGCCACTTTTGTCTTAAATAACGAAGATTTCAAAGCTGATTTTGATGCAATGTTAAAAGAAGCTGGAGTTGTTTCTTTGGCTGGTCACCGTGATGTTGGTGGATACCGTGCGTCTATGTACAATGCTTTACCATTAGAATCTGTTCAAGTTTTGGTAGAAGTAATGAAACAATTTGAACAAAAATTTGGTTAATCAGCAGACATTAGATGCTAGATATTAGTATTGAGAAATATATTATCTAACATCTAAAATCTCACATCTTAATTCTATAATAATAACATGAAAATATTAGCAAACGATGGAATTTCTAAGGCAGGAATAGAAGCTTTAGAAGCAAAAGGTTTCGAAGTAATAACTGCTCACGTAGCACAAGAACAATTAGAAAATTATATCAACGAAAATGGAGTTGAAGTACTTTTAGTGCGTTCTGCGACTAAAGTTCGTCAACCTTTGATTGATGCGACAAATCTTAAAATTATCGGTCGTGGAGGAGTTGGTATGGACAATATCGATGTTGCTTATGCACGCGAAAAAGGAATTCAGGTGATTAATACGCCAGCATCTTCTTCTCAATCTGTAGCAGAATTTGTAATTGCGCATTTGTTTTCTATCGTTCGTAATTTACACCAAGCCAATCGTAATATGCCTTTAGAAGGAGATTCTAACTTCAATGGATTGAAAAAAGCTTACGCAAAAGCAATCGAATTGAGAGGAAAAACAATGGGTGTAATCGGTTTTGGCCGTATCGGTGTAGAAGTGATTCGTGAAGCGATTGGTTTAGGAATGAATATTTTAGTGTATGATAAATTCCCAGCAACACGTGACATTGAATTAGAATTTTTTGATGGTCAAAAATTAACGTTTACCATCACTTCTGTTGATTTTGATGAAGTCATTACAAAAGCAGATTTCATTTCGCTGCATGTTCCAGCACAAGATGGATATATTTTGGGTGAAAAAGAATTTGCAAAAATGAAAGATGGCGTGATTGTAATTAATACGGCTCGTGGTGGAGTAGTTGACGAGCGTGCTTTGGTTGATGCAATTGAAGACGGAAAAGTTGCTGGAGCAGCCTTAGATGTTTTTGAGAATGAGCCAACACCAGAAATGGGCTTGTTGATGAACGAATCTTTGTCATTATCTCCTCATATTGCAGGTTCTACGAATGAAGCGCAGGACAGAATTGGAACTGAATTAGCTTCGCAAATCGTTGAGATTTACGGAAAATAATTTTGAGTTTCATTCTATCTAAAACTATTCAAAATGCCTCAATTTAAACCATTCAAAGGAATTCGACCTACAGAAGAAACTTCTCAAGAATTTGTGACGCTTGCCGTTAATCAATATTCGAAAGAAGAATTGGATTATTATATCAATAACAGAGAAAACTCTTTTTTGCATATTATTTTGCCAACTTGGGACGAAACGATTCAAGATCCGAAAGAGAAATTCAGAAAAGTTCGTGAGAATTTTGAGGATTTTATTTCGAAAAAAATATTAACGCAAGACAAGTCGTCTTTTTATATTTATCAAGTCATACAGCCTGATGGACGCGAAACAAAAGGACTTTTAGGCTTGGTGAATATTGATGATTATCGTCAAAATAAAATAAAAAAGCACGAAGAAACTTTGGAGCGTCGT
Organism: Empedobacter sp. GD03861; assembly: GCF_029840885.1. NCBI lineage: Bacteria > Pseudomonadati > Bacteroidota > Flavobacteriia > Flavobacteriales > Weeksellaceae > Empedobacter > Empedobacter sp. GD03861. The sequence continues at coordinate 26,209 of NZ_JAOCDJ010000011.1, read as the reverse complement.
GTGGAATTATTTGCTGATTATTTGAAAGAATCTCATTTCCATGCGGAACCTGTTTTGTTGACCTATAAACCTGCTCAACGTGTAGATTTGTTGATTGATACGGAAATGAAACGCAAGCCGATTCTGAAAATAGAAGAAGAAAACGGAACGCAACATTTGTTGTGGAGAGTTGATAATCGTTTAAATTTAAAACAATTAAAAGATTCAATCGAAAAATTAGACGAATTGTATATTGCAGATGGACATCATCGTATGGAAAGTTCGGAGCGATACACAAAATTTGCGATTGAAAATTCGAAAGATGAAGTCTATGGTGATGAAGCGTTTAATTATACGTTAGCACTTTTAGTTTCGAATGAAGATTTGATTATCAATGATTATAATCGATTAATTAAAGATTTAAACGGCTTAACTCCAGAAGTGTTTTTAACTGCTTTAGAAGCTGATTTTGAAATTATTCCGAAAGGTGATGAATTAGTTGTGCCAACCAAAAAACATCATATTGTGATGTATTTAGATGGTCAATATTATAGTTTATATGTCAAAAATAATTTATTGACAACCGAAGGTTTAAGCGAATTGGATACTTATATTTTCGAAGAAAATGTGATGAAACCAATTCTAAATATTCAAGATTCTAAAAAGGATAAACGCATTCATTACGAATGTGGTACGCGCAATAGAGAAGGAGTAGAAGCGCTTAAAAATAAAGTTGATCATCACGATTATATTGCAGCTTTTGCTTTTTATCCAGTGGATGTGAAGGATTTGCAATTGATTGCGGATTTAGGGCTTAAAATGCCACCAAAAAGTACATATATCGAACCAAAACCATTAAGCGGTTTTGCTGTATTTGATTTGAAAGAATAAAAAATGAGTATTCAAGAAAATTTAAAAACAATCGAAGCTACAATTCCTGCTCATGTGATATTGGTAGCGGTTTCTAAGACAAAACCTGTGGAGGATTTGCAAGAAGCTTATGCGGCTGGAATGCGAGATTTTGGTGAAAACAAGATTCAAGAAATGTGCGATAAATACGAAGTTCTTCCAAAGGATATACGTTGGCATATGATTGGTCATGTGCAAACCAACAAAGTGAAGTATATGGCGCCTTTTGTGCATTTGATACATGGTGTTGATAGTTTAAAATTGTTGAAAGAAATTCACAAACAAGCCGAAAAAAATAATCGCGTAATTGATGTGTTGTTGCAACAATTTATAGCAGATGAAGAAACAAAATTTGGCTTGGATGAAGAAGAAATTCAACAGATAATGCAAGAAGAAATTCAGCATTTACCAAATGTTCGCGTAGTTGGATTGATGGGAATGGCAACGTTTACGGAAGATGAAAGTCAGATTCATGAAGAATTCCGTTCTTTAAAATCTAACTTTGATTCATTGAAATCTATTTATCAAAACATTTCTATTTTATCAATGGGAATGTCAGGAGATTATCAAATCGCGATAGAAGAAGGCAGTACAATGGTTCGCATTGGGAGTTCGATCTTTGGACATCGTAATTATTCGATTTAACAGAATAGTATTGCAATACAAAACCCCTGAAATTTATGTTTTAGGGGTTTATTATTTATACAACAATTTCTAAAAAGGTAAAGTGTTTAAATTGACATTTCCACCAGAAATACATGGTTTTTATCGCTATTAGCTTCATGTAATATCGTTTCGATATTTTTAAAAACTAAGTTAGTTTGCTCTAAAATTGTTAACAGAATTTTTTTGGTTTCGCAATCTATTGGTAATTGACCAGAAATAGAATTCCATTATTCTATACATTGTGAGTAGTGTCCATTTGCAATTGGTATATTTTCTGTTTGAATAATTTTCTTATTGGTTTTAAATATATCTTTATATCAAGATATATTACAAGTATATCCAAATTAAAAAAACTATTGATAGAATTGGATCAATAATCATTATAAAAAAATAAAACCTGAACAGATTTGTTCAGGTTCTATTCATTCAGGAATAAATTTTAACCATTTCCTCCACCGCCTCCGCCGCTTTGTTCTTGGTTAGATTTTGAGCGTTCTATATTAAATTGTTTTCCGAAATTGTAACTAATTCCAATACGATACATTCTGAAAGCTTGATTAACTCCCATATTTGTTACGTTGTTAGACGTACTTGTGTAAGTTCCATTTTTATTTTCGAAAAGGTTAGAGATATTTGCCGAAAGTTGTAATTTCTTTTTAAATACCATTGCTCTCATACCAATGTTATGACGCATAAAATCTCCAAATTTGTCTAATCCATCTGTACTTTTTGTATAATATGAATAAGTGTAATTAGCAAAAAGTGTTTTCTTTTTATTTAAATCTAAATTATTTGTAATTCTAAATTCCCCATTCATTCCGTCTAATGTATAATTCATTTCAGGAATTTTACTTGTGGTTTTGCGATAATAAACATCTGCCGAAGCATTTATTTTCCACCATTTGTATGGTTTTACATTGATGTTTTCACTAAATCCAATACTATATGTTTTTCCAATATTATAAGGCTTAGAAAGTGTAATCTTGGTATCAGGATCCATGATGCTTACTTGTTCAAAAAGATCATTCGCATTGCGGTAATACAAACTTGTTACCAATAAATCTTTATACGCATGCTCTAACTCGAAATTATTCGAATTAGAAGGCGTCAAATTTGGATTTCCTTCTGAATAATTATACTCATTTTGTTTCGTTCTTCTTGGATTTAAATACCAAATAAATGGACGATCTACACGACGACTATAGTTTAATGTAAACGAATGATTTTCCGATGATTGATACATCAAATAAGCGGTAGGATATAAGCCGTCATAAGTTTTTTCGTAATTATTTTTCGGATCTTCCATAATGCTTTTCACTTGTGCATGCTCATAGCGTAACCCAACTTTTCCTGTCAGCTTTTCACTCAATTGTTTTTCTACCGAATAATACAATGCGTAGACATTCTCTTTGTAATTGTATTTGCTTGCAAAATCGGTATCTTCATGGAAATTATCATTCGGATTAAGTTTTAAAAATCGTTGATTTTCCGCTTCATCTGTTGCCCAACGTAAACGCGTTCCATAATTCATTTTCCACGAATTAACAGGATGCTCCATATCGATACTTGCATTGAATCGGTTTGAAGAGCCGTCATTTAAGCTGTAATTATTTTCGTATTTACCTGGAATTTCTGCCCAATTAGGATCAAATTCGTTACTGATATTTTTGTTATTGCTATCGTTTCCGTTATTCGAATAGTCAAAATCGAATGTTAACTTTTTACCTTCCGTTTTGAATTTTTTGATGATATGGTAATTTAATCCCAAATAATTCCAATTCCATTTTCCACCATCCCAATTCGTTGTCATATATCGGTTTAAGGTATTATTTGTTAAATCAAAAATAGAAGTGATGGAATTCCCTTTGTTCATCCCATCTCCATCAGAATAGTCAAAGTTAAATCCTGTAATGAATAAATCGTTTAGTTGGTAGTCAATACCAATTCTTCCACCATAATACTGGTTCTCATTTTTATTTTTTCCGTTTGTCAACCATTTCTGATCAGGATAAATAGTCGAATTTTCACTTTCATTGTACCAATTTCCAACACCACTATAAACACTCGAGGTTAAGGTCCATTTTCCTTTTCGGTAATTGATATTCCCATTTAAGTTAAAACCTGGATATTTTTGCTGACTATAAGAACTTGAAATAGAGCCATTGAAACTTTCTTGTTTTGCATTTTTCAATACGATATTAATGATTCCACTATTTCCAGTTGCATCGTATTTTGAAGGTGGATTGGTGATAACTTCTATTTATCGATATCTTCTGTTCGAATGGTTTTTAGATAATTTGACAATTGTTCACTGCTCATTTGCATTAATCGGTCATTAATCATGACGCTTACTGAACCTTTTCCTATAATCGAAATAGCATCTGTAGCTTCTTCAACTTTTATACGTGGTGCAAGTTTTAACGCATCTAAGGCATTTCCTCCTTTTGCGCCTTCGGCTAATTCTGGATTAAAAATGATTCGATCAACTTTCTTTTCAATTAATTTTTTTTGACCTGTAACAACAGCTTCCGTTAAGGTTACATTTTCAGTTTTAGGAACTAAAATAATTCCTAAATCCGTATGATTCATAATCGTGAGAGAGGATGAATGAAGTAAAATTCCAGCTTCTTCAATTCTATACGTATAAGTTCCTTCTTCTAAAATAACCGTAAAGTGCCCATTTTTGTCAGTAGAAATTTCATCTATAATTTTTTCGCCTTGAAAAATGATTACATCTGCTAACGCTATTGGAGCTTGATTGGTATATTGAAAAGTTCCTTTTATTTCTTGTTGAGCAAAAGTATGAACAGATGCAATACAAATAATTGGAAGAAAATATTTTTTCATTTATAGGGTTGTTTACAAATAAGACGCATCAATCATCAAAAAGTTACAAAACTATAAGTGAAAATATCTTAAATAATAATGAATTAAAGAATCAAAAACTCCCAATAAGGGGATTATTGGGAGTGAATAAACTTATTTAAGTTCTTTTTCTAATTGAATAGATTTTGGAAATAGAATGTTGTTTTCGATGTGAATATGAGTATGCAAATCATTCTCGAATTCTTCTAACATTGCATAGGTCACGCGATAAGTGTTACACGCATCTGCTGGTGGAGTGTAATGATTGGTAAGTTCTGCAATCCTTGCAAAACGATCACCTTCTGCGGTATGTTCATGTTCCATCATGTGAACTGGATTTTCAACTGTACCAAAATGAGGAACTTCTAATTCTATTCCTCTTTTCTTTGCATGAGTCATTTTTTTGATAAATGGAAAAAGAATTAATTCTTCTTTTTTTAAATGAGCACTCAAATCTTGAGCTGTTTGATTAAATAAAGCGTTTATTTCATAAAGTACTGGATGTCTTTCACCATGAACTTTGCATAATTTGTCTAAGAAAGCGAGTAAAACAGGTATTTTTTCTTCCACATAAGCATGATGTATTTTTTCAACATATTCACTTAGCAAATCCAATGGCCACGATTTAAAATCAATTGAAGCTTCGGTTTGAGAAGGTAAATTTTCCAAATCATTATACACTTTGTTTACATCTGTAGTTTTATTTTCACAGGCTTCTTCGATGGTTCTTCCTCCACGGCAACAAAAATCAATTCCATATTTTTTGAAAACTGCAGCAGTTCTAAAATCTTCTGCAACCATTTCTCCTATTAAGTCTGTTCTAGTGTTCATAATAAAATACTTTTATATCCTTTATTAATTTAAATTTTTTTGAAAAACTCCCCAACCTATGTCGGGGAGTTATAGGGATTATTTTTTCAATGATAAAACATAATCGATCATTTGACCAGCTTCATCTTTTGTTACTGTAGAGTGAGGTGTCATTGGAATATCGCCCCAATTTCCTTTTCCTCCTTCAATAATTTTTGATGCCAACATATCACGATCAGCTTCTGTATATTTTGCTGCAACATCTTGATAAGATGGTCCAATCAATTTTGTGTCAACTGTGTGACAAGATAAACAGTCTGCTTTTTCAACTAAGTTTTTTCCTTTTTCAGCACTTGTTAATTCTGCTGCTTGAGGTGCTTCAGCTGGTTTTCCAACATCAACAGTTGAATAATCAATTTCGCTATCTGTCGATTTTTTGTCTTCTGCTTTGTTGCAAGAATAGAACGACACCGCAACAAGAGCGGCCATCATAAAAGTTAATTTTTTCATTTCGTAATTTTTTATTGTTCTTAATTTAGTTGTTTTTTTATAGCATCCACCGTTTCATCAATGTCAATAGCTAAGCCTTCTTTTTGGTGAACTAAAATACCTTCTTTCGAAAAAACGCTGATAATGTTTGAATGAGAGAAATCGATTGGAGAAATTTGTTTGTATTTCATTGCCAAGCTATTTGCAAATTCACGTGTATTATCTTCAGAGCTTCTCAAAAATAACCATTGTTTATTATCTATTTTATTATTTTTTAGAAAATCGGTCATTTTTTCTGGTGTATCTGTTTTAGGATCAATAGAAACCAAAACATAAGTCAAGTCTTTTCCTTTGTAATTGACTTTTGTTGCGATGTCTTTCATGTCCAATGTCAATCGCGGACAAGCCGTTTTGCATGAAGTATAAATCATCACTACAGTCAAAACTTTTCCTTTTAATTCTTCCAATTTGATTTCATTTCCATTTTGTGTTTGCCATTCGGATTGCAAATTGAAAATCGATTCAGAATCAGTTACGGTTGTTTCCGTTTTTGATTGACAAGAAAACAACACAATTAGTGGAAGCATAAGGAATAGAATTTTTTTCATCTTATTCTATTTTATAGGTTAATTAATATCTTTTGCACAACGGAATCCTAAATTGTTGACCGTGTAATTAGCTTCAATACTACCTCTTAAAGCGAAACGAATAAAGGCAGCATAATTTTTCAAATCTGATGAGGTAACCGAAGCACCAGCACAAAAAAGCGTTTCATTTACGGTATTGTCTTTTCTAGATTCACCAGAAAGCATAACCGAATTAAAATCATCTGTCCATTCCCAAATTAAACCATAAAGGTCATAAACACCCCAAGCATTTGGTGAAAACTGTTTGACAGGTTTCGTATAACTCATTTTGTTTTGATACAATTGAAGAATACGTTGGGTAAAAGCCGGATCTTCTGTTGCGTCTTTCATTTGTTCGTCTGCACGTGCAGTATATTCCCATTCATCGATTGTTGGTAAACGTTTTCCTACACTTTTGGCATAAGCTTTTGCAGCAAACCACGAAACATTTGTGACAGGCGCATCTAAGCTTACTCCTTTTGGAATCTCATAATTGGATGTCCAATGTTTCAAATAAGTACTATCGGCATAAATTCGTTTTACTTGGTCTTTTGTCCATTGCGGATTTGCCTTTAGAAATTTGATATACTCGCGATTTGTGACAGCCGTTTCATCGATATAAAACGATTGCACTTCAACTAAACTATCTTGATTTCCAACAAACGGTTTATAGAAACCACCATCAACTTTCACCATTTTTTTATCATCTTGGATAAAAGCTAAAGTGGTGGTTTCATTTTTTTGTTCTGTTGTTGTCGTTTTAGAACAAGATAAAAGTGAAATAAATACGGTTAATATAACGATTAAACGGTACATATTAATTGAACTGAGATTAATTATTTATTTGACTTAAATACTTTTGGATTGTCATTTCCATTGACTTTTATTTTTCCTAAAGCACCTTTATTAAATGCTCTGAAAATAGCATGATCCACAATTACATATTCACCTGGAACAGTAGCTTTGAACTCTACAATAGCAGCTCCACCAGCAGGAATAAGTGTTGTTTGAACATTTTCGTTTACTAAACTTCCACCTTCAGGATATACGCGATCGAAAATTTCTCCAATTAAGTGGAAAGATGAAGTTAAGTTAGGACCTCCATTTCCAACAAAGAAACGAACGGTTTCGCCAACATTAGCTTGCAATTCATTGTCGCCTAATAATCCTCCAGTATTTCCGTTGAATACAACATAATCAGGTGTTTCAGCAATAGCTTTATTCATGTCAAATTCTTGCATTCCTTTGTCGCCAAAGTTTCCTTTTACATAGAAATCTCCTTGCATAATGTAGAATTCTTTGTCAACTTTTGGTAAACCACCTTCTGGTTCGATAAGGATTAAACCATACATCCCGTTTGCGATATGCATTCCAACTGGAGCAGTAGCACAGTGGTAAACATATAAACCAGGATTTAATGCTTTAAAATTGAATACAGCTTCTTTACCTGGTGCAACAAATGATGCTTCAGCTCCACCTCCAGGACCATTCACTGCGTGAAGGTCAATATTGTGTGGAAATACACTGTTTTCATTATTTTTTAGGTGAAATTCAATCTCATCCCCAATTCGTGCTCGAATAAAACTACCAGGAACTGTACCTCCGAAAGTCCAAAAATTATATTGCGTACCATCTGCTAATTCTCCTGTTTTTTCGATTGTTTCTAAACGGACAATTAATTTTTTAGCCGCTCTATCTCCGATTGGTTCAGGAACTAATGGTGGAGAAGTTAATTTTGCTTCTTCAGCTGCCTCATTCGAAATAGCGATTGTTTCAGTGTCAGTAGTTTGAGTAGATTTTGTTGTTTGTTTACAAGCTGTCATTCCGAAAGCTAAACAAACCATTGCAAAAGGGATTACAAATTTTTTCATGTGCTTGATCTGTTAAGTTGTTTTTTTAGCCATAATTACTGTAGCGCAAAGATGCTCTTCGTATTTTTTAAATATTTTTTTCATTTTAATTACACGCTCTCTAATTTCAGGTTGAGTTGCAATGTTTTTGACAATAGTCATGAAACCATTAAATCCTTCATCGTCGATTAATCGAGACGGTTCTAGTAAGTGCATTTCTGCAGTTTCTATTGTGATAATTTCAAATCCTTCATTTATTAACCTATTTTTCCATTCTTCTATGGTTAATGGTCGTGCATTTACTTTCATGGTTTCAGCCAATTCTCGTTGAATCTCTTTTTTGATTTCTTCTGAAATCAGATCTGGTTTTAATGCTAACTCATGAATGGCATAGATGCCTTGATTTTTTAAAATACGAAAGGCTTCTTGTATGATTTCACTTTTTCGGTGATCAGCATGCATTGTCAACATAGCTTCTCCATAAACTTTTGTCTGACTTTCATTGTCCAATTCCGTCTGAGCTGCGTTAGCTAATTTGAACGTTGTTTTCTCATTTCCGAATTTAAGATTTAAGTCTTTTACAATAGCTTCTTCTAAATCAATACCTATATAGGTTTTCGGATTTTTTTGAAGTGTAATATTTGCTGTATAACCTAATCCTGGCGCAAATTCTACCACATGATCCGTTGAATTAATATCCAATAATTTGATCATTTTATCGGTCATTTGTTTCCCTCCAGGGCGTAATACTTTTTTTCCGACTTTAGCCAAAACCCAATGTCCTGACATTTTTTCAATAGAATCTTTGCTCATTTTTTTTTGTAATTAATGTGACACAAAAGACAATTAACATTAGCAATTTTAAACTTTCTGCATAAATGAAATAGTCGTGTAAAGGAGTAGGAGGTAAGCCTTTTCCTGTCATTAAAATGTCTGCTCGAGCATCCAAAACAGGTAACATCCAAAATTTTTCAAGACATAAAATAATCGTTAGAATAATGACACAAATTTTCATTGGATAGTTGATTTCTTTTCGGTTGATAAAAAATAGGAGAAGGATAATTCCTAAAAGTACAAATTGAATAATTGTTGAAATTCCAAATGTGATTTTTCCTAATTCTAATGCAATCGGTAAAGTCATTCCAGTGACTTGAAATTTTAAAGGCGTTTCAATAAAACTTATGCTGATAAAAATTCCTATCCATAAGAAAAGAAGCGCAAATATAAAAGGATGTTTTATTTTCATTAGTTCGGTTTTAAATTTATAAAAGACTTATTTATCCGATTTAAAATTAAATTTTTTTATTCAAAATTCAGTCTTAAAAAAACATTTTTTGTTTCCAATTTTTCAACTAAATCTCGAATAGTTGTCGATTCTAATAATTGTTTTAAATTGTTTCTTATTCCTTTAAATTGATCGTGTAATGGACAAGGACTTGTTTCCGAGCATTGTTTTAAACCTAATGCACAACCGTTAAAAATTTTATCTCCGTCAAATTCTTTTACAATATTCGCCAATGAATTATTCAAATTGGTTTCATTTAAATGAAAACCGCCTGTTGGTCCTTTTGTCGATTGCAATAAATCTTTTCTGGTCATTTCTTGTAAAATTTTCGCAATAAAATATTCAGGCGAATCAATTCCTTTTGCAACATCCTTGATGCTGATCTTGTTGCCGTCTTTTGTTTGTTGAGCTATAAAAGTCAACGCCCTAATTGCGTATTCACAAGTTTTTGATAACATTCCTTAATCTTTTTTTACACTACAAATATACGCTATATATTTAATAAAAGAGTAAAAAGTGTTTTATTAAAACTATAATTTATATCATGTTTTAAAAGGAAGGTTTATTTCCAGAACTCGTCGTTGTAATCGTCTTCAACTTTTTGATGTGATTCCTCTAATTTTAATCCAATAGCAGCAAAATCGTCTTCATTGATATATTCGTCCAAAAATGGAAACCATGCACGTTCTTCAAATCGGATATGATCATGAAGTTTTGTTGCAAAATCACTTAATAAATTTGTGTCAGGTTGTTTGGCAATTAATTCAATTAAACGTTCGATTTCGATATGTTCTGCCTTAATTTGTGTATTGTGTTGTTCGTCCGAAAAAGGAAAGATAATTTGTTCTTCTTCTTTGAAATGTTCTTTTAGATGACTTTTCCAAAAGTAATCGACATAAGTTGCCATGCGTTCTGGTTCAATGTTTTTATTTAAACCTTGTTGTATTTTCCAACTGCACAGTAAACCAAAATGATGATCTTTTGACAAAAGAACAATATGTTGATTTCGTTTCATAGTAATTGATTATGGTTAAATAATTAATTAAAATTACAAAATATTTCGAATAAAACACTGAATGAGTTAAGTTTATATGAAAAAGTTTAATTTAAAAAGAACTTCTGTTTCATTTGAGAAATTCTTGAACATTGATTAATTTTGAGGAATGAAAGCAAGTTTTGAACCGTACAAATTGATTTTTAAACAAGCAAGTGGTACTTCACGCGGAGTGTTGACCGAAAAACTGACTTATTTATTAACCATAGAAGAAGGAAAAAAATATGTAGGAGAATGTGGTTTATTCCAAGGGTTGAGTTTTGATGATCGACCTGAATATGAAGAAAAATTACATTGGGCATGCGAGAATATTGATTTAGGAATTGAAACATTATGGAGTCAATTGAGAGAATGGCCTTCGATTCAATTTGGATTGGAGCAAGCGTTTCAAAGTATGTCAGCCAATCGATACAATGATCATTACGATGATTGTTATAATCCTAATTTGTATGAATCATCGTTCTCATCTGGTGATGTCGGAATTCAAACCAATGGATTAATTTGGATGGGTTCGGTAGAATTTATGCGCGAACAAATTCAAGAAAAATTAGCGTTAGGTTTCAATTGTATCAAGATTAAAATCGGTGTTGATTGGGAAAATGAGCATAAGATTATTCAACAATTAAGACAAGACTTTTCTGCGGATCAATTAGAATTAAGAGTAGATGCGAATGGAGGTTTTACGTTTGAAGAAGCAAAAGTGGTCTTACAACAATTGGCAGAATTAAAAATACATTCGATTGAACAACCTATCAAAACTGGACAAATCGATTTGATGACGGAATTGTGTGCTACAACACCGACACCAATTGCGTTGGACGAAGAATTAATTGGAATTGTTCATCAAGAGGATAAATTCGAATTGTTAGAAAAAATCAAACCGCAATATATTATTCTAAAACCAAGTTTGGTTGGTGGAATCAGAGGTTCGTTGGAATGGATTAATGCGGCAGATACATACGAAATTCCGTTTTGGATAACGTCTGCTTTGGAAAGCAATATCGGTTTAAATGCTATTGCACAATGGACAGCGATTTTATACCCAGAAATGCCACAAGGATTGGGCACAGGAGGTTTGTTTACAAACAATTTCCCAAGTCGATTAGAATTAAGAGGAGAATATTTATTTCGAAACAAATTAGCATGAATAAAGTAATTATCGCATTTTTTGCAACAATCGTTTTAATGAGTTGTCAAACGACAAAAAAAACAATTGATTTAGTTGCAATTCAAAAATATCAAACCGAATTGGCGACTTTTTATACTGATCTTAAAACGACGCCATTGGTAGACGAAGAAAAAACGAATTTCAAAGGCATTACATTTTTTCCGATCAGCGAAAAATATATAGTGAAAGCGAAATTTACGCCAATCAAAGATGGAAAGGTGATTCCGTTTCCTACTTCTGCGAAAAAAATCAAAAATTACAAAGAATACGGAACGGTAACGTTCATGTTGGATAATGTTGAACAAACGCTGACGGTTTATCAATCTTCACCAATTATGGAGAAATATGCAGACAGTTTGTTTTTACCTTTTATGGACGAAACAAACGGCGTGACGTCTTATGGAGGTGGACGTTATTTGGATTTGAGTACAAAGGATTTAGGTACAACAGCCAATGAAATTACGTTGGATTTTAATCAAGTGTATAATCCATATTGTGCATATAGCAAACATTACAATTGTCCCATTCCGCCAGCGAATAATGTGTTGGATATCGAAATTAATGCAGGTGTAAGTTATCATAAATAGAATGTTGTATTTAGATTTTTCTCAACCTAATTTTGATGTCAACGCTATTGAAGTTACCAACGAATTTGAACAATCCGTAAAAGATTTTTTGGTTGAATGGTTTTCTGATTCTGAGGTGATGATTGCGCATACTTCGGGGTCTACTGGAACTCCGAAAGAGATTATTTTAACCAAAAAAAATATGCGAAAAAGTGCGAATATGACGGGAAAATATTTGCATTTAGAGAAAGGAAATTCGGCTTTATTGGTGATGCCTGTTACTTATATTGCTGGAAAATTGATGTTGGTTCGTGCAGTAGAAATCGGATTGAAATTGATTTGTATGCAACCAACTTCTCATATTTCTTTGAATGAAATTAATAGTGGAATTTCACAAAATTTTACCTCGATTGATTTTGTTGCGTTAACGCCTATGCAAGTTGAAAATTCGTTAGATTTTGTTTCAAGATGTCAAAAGTTAATTATCGGAGGAGCGCCTCTTTCGGAGAAAGTGAAACAAGAATTGTTTGCTTTTGAGAACGAAGTCTACGAAACATATGCAATGACGGAGACGATTACACATATTGCGTTTAAACAAGTTGCGAATCAAAAATATCCTAATGCAGAACAAGTTTTTGAAGCGTTTGATGAGGTAACGATTTCACAAGATGAGCGAGGTTGTTTGGTGATTGATACGCCTTATGATGGATTGCAAGTTGTAACGAATGATGTGGTTGAATTGATTGATACACGAAAATTTAACTGGATTGGTAGAGCGGATAATGTGATTAATTCGGGTGGAATAAAATTATTTCCAGAACAAATAGAAAATAAGCTGAAACCGTTCATTGATTCTGATTTTTATATCACTTCAAAAACGGATGAATTATTAGGTCAGAAATTAATTTTAGTTGTGGAAGGAGAGCAGAGGAGCTTGGATTTTTCTTTGGCAGATTTAACCAAATATCAAGTTCCAAAAGAAATTATTTTCATTCCTACATTTTCTCGAACGGAAAGTGGTAAAATAAAACGACAACAGTTTTAGGATCGACCTATTTTTTTATTTTGTTCGTGTATTTTACCTAAAATAGCTTAATTTTAGCACTACTAAAACTTATACTGTGGATTACAATCGACTTTTTAATGATATTTTTTTCTTGATTTTTGATGATAAAATGGATGAAAATCAATATCCAATTTGGAAAAGTTTTTCGTTTATTCACAATCCGATTCAGCAATTAATTAAGGCACAAGATTTATTAAATCAGTTGCTTCACGAATATCCAAAAGATAAAAAAGCACTTTTTCTGAAAGGAGTTGTTCAGCGCAATTTAAACTTCAACGAAGAATCGATTTTGTATCTTTTAGAAGCAAAAAAGGAAGATTATTACTTGTATGCTGCGAATTTCTACATTGCCGAATATTATATTCATAAATTGAAATTTGATGAAGCGCAAAAGTATTTGAAAGAAATTGAAATTGTGTATCCTACCAATCAACGTTTTCTTTTCTTATCGATTTTAGTGAGTTTAGAATTGTTTGATTTTGAAGAAGCTAAACGATATTTGAATATTTTGTATCAATTGGTTGAGGATAAACAACTTTTAGAATTATTGAGTAAAAACCTTCAGATTACTGAAGAAATTGTCTTGAAAACGACAAATCGATTGGTCTTAAAAAATTTCAAGTTGAGAAGTTTTAATTATAATCTTCAGCTCAAAACAAATTTGATTGCTTTTTATAAGAATTTCGCTGATATCGGGGTTAATTTTAATGGAATCAATTGCTTTATAATGGCACTTACCTTGAAGCAAATTACGTTGTATCCGACGTTTCATAATCTTGAAATTTATAATGTTCAAACGATTTTAGATTATATTGATGTTGATAAAAAAGGGATTCAAATGCGCTTAGAAGACATTGATTTTGACCATGATTTTGTCAAAAATTACCACGAATATTTAGAAGTCGAAATTCTATTGAAAGAAGATTAGTTTTTTTACTCAACTACATTTTTCTCAAGGAAATATTTTTGTTGTGATCTTGAATCGAGTTGAAGATGACTGAAGTAGTTTAGAATAATCTGAGATTCTTCGACAGGTTTAGAATGACAATAATGTCAAGTTGAGTTTATTTCAGTTTTGCATAAATAGATGAAGACTTTTCTATTGAAATGATAAATAGGAAACATGAATAAAAGTAAACAATCAGAAAAAAAACTTTAATTTTGCTAAAATTTATAAGATGGAATTTGTTCAAGATAAGGAAGAAGTTTTTGATAACGTCGAGTTGTTTTTGGAAAGTCTAGAAGTTGGAACGGATGAAGAAAAAAAGAAATCGATCCAGTTAATCAAAAAATCGAAAACATTTTTGGTGATTGATGCGGATGAGGTGATGGTTTTTGCGCCAAGTACATTTATTGGCATTAAAGAAAATAACATTCAGCAGTTTACAGGGAAGTTATTGGAGCACGAAACCAATCCCATTCTAACGAAATTGTTCGGTTCTACACCAAAAATTGATAAAACTTTGGACGAATTATTTTTAGATTTTTGCGACGAAATAGAAGTTAATCGCAATGATGTTGGGATTTCCCGAGACTATTGGATTATAAAAGATATGTAAAAAAAGAGCTTTTCATCTACAAGTGAAAAGCTCTTTTTTCTTAAAATGTTAAAGGATAACATTGATTTTTGCTTTGCTAATAGGTTTTATTCCAGTCAAAGCACCATCAATTTCGCACTTCAACAAACCACTTCCTCCACCATAATGATGGATTTGCTTTATAGTAGGGAAATAAGTGCTTATCCATTCCTCCATTTTCTCTACCTCCGAAGCACCAATTCCACTACTGTATAATATTATTTGGACGTTGTTTGTTGATACGTATCCTTTCAATTCTTCTTGTGAGCAGGTACAAAATGCTTTCCAGTTTTCATTTTTGTTAATCACGCGTTCTAACGTGTCTACAATTTCTTTGTTTTTACCATAAACGGCGATTTGTACTTGCATATTAGATTAATTTTAAGGCAAAGTAACAACATAACGCATGGTCTAACATTGATTTACGATAAGAAATAAAAAGACATAAAAAAAAATCGTTCCAATTCGAAACGATTTCTATGTTTTATTGTTGATTTTCTAATTGTGCTAATCTTTCGGCAGCTAAATAAAATTCAGGATTCAACTGCAATGCTTTTTTGTATTCCTCTACAGCTTCGGCTTGTTTCTCAAATTTTTCTAGGATTGCGCCTTTGTTGTAGTATGATAAGAAATGATTTGGATTTAACTCGATTGATTGATTAAAATCGTTCAATGCATTTTCTAAATCATTCAAAACAAAATAAGTATTTCCTCTGTTGTAATACGACAAGAAATGTGGTTTCATTTCGATTACTTTCGAATAATCTTCGATTGCTTTATCCAATTGTTGTAATTGATCGTAGCAAAATGCACGATTGTGGTAACATGATTCGTAATCTGGATTAATTTCTAAAGCTTTATTGAAACATTCGATCGCCTCATCGTATTTGTTCAAATTCATCAATACATAACCTTTTTGATGATAAGCTACAAAACTTGCCGGATCAATCTCGATCACTTTATCAAAATTCTCAGCTGCTTTTGTTGGATTATATTGATTAAAATTTGCCATTCCTCTGTAGAAATAGAAGTTTGGATTTTTATCATCTAATTCAATTGCTTTATCAAAATCCTTGATTGCATCTGTATTTTGTTTCATATAATATTGGCTCAATCCACGACCGAAATATGAATTTGCCACTTCTATTTGACGCTTAATCGATAATGTAAAATAATCAATCGCTTTTCTATACTGACCTTTGCGGAGATATTGACTCCCATCTTCATAAAAACTCATAGTTCAATATTACAACAAACTCTTTAAATTTTAAATAAAAAATTTTAGAAAAGTTTATCTTTACTCAAAACAACACACATGAAAATAGAACATTTAGGGATTGCCGTAAAAGATTTGGGATTATCGAATGAATTGTTCGAAAAATTATTAGGAAAAGCACCGTACAAAGAAGAAGCAGTGGAGTCGGAAGGTGTGAGAACCTCTTTTTTTGAAGTAGGCGAATCGAAGATCGAATTGGTCGGTTCTGAAAAAAATGATAGTGCTATTGAAAAATATTTAGAAAAAAATCGCGAAGGAATTCACCATATTGCTTTTGGAGTAGATGATATCGAACTCGAAATAGAGCGTCTTAAAAATCAAGGGTTTACTTTTATTAACGAAACGCCAAAATTGGGAGCAGATAATAAACGTATTGTTTTTTTACACCCTAAAACAACAAATGGCGTATTGGTAGAGCTTTGCGAAGATGTAAAATAATTTTGAAGTTCAAAAAAATAGCTTTAATATTGCAAACGAATTAGGTGATAGCTTCCTTTTTATTGCTTAATTCTCTGGTCCTATAACTCAGTTGGTTAGAGTAGCTGACTCATAATCAGCAAGTCCTTGGTTCGAGCCCAAGTGGGACCACAGAAAATCCCGATAAACACACTGTTTATCGGGATTATTTTTTTATTGGGGGTTAATTAGGGGGTGTTTGTTTAAATAAAATAGGGTGAAGACTCTACCTTCACCCTTAAAAACTCTAAAAGTTTTTTCGAGGCTTGTGTGTGATAGTTACCAAAATAAACTATAAATTATGGCTTTTAAGAGTGTATTCAATTTCTTGAATACGTTGCCCCAAATATTTTAATAAACACTATGCCCTCGCTTAGTGTTTAGTTCTTTTCCTAAATCGTTTTCCTTCCAGCTGTAAAACCAATCAGAAGTATATCCTGTGATTTTTTCAATAATAATATCTTTCTCTGCATTAGTTGTTGTACGCGTATCAAAAAAACTTATTTTATTTAAAATTTGTCGCCTAAATTCTTTCGCTTCCGAATCTGTACTTGCAATGTATGGACAAGTAAGTACATCAATCAAAAGGAAAATATCTTCTGCTTTATTCTTTTCAAAGTTATTAAATTTTTCGACAATTATATTCTGTATATCTTTTCTAATTTCATTATATTTTTGATTAGAATCTACATTTATATAGTTCAATAAAGAAATAATTGTGAAGTAGTTTAAACTGGTATTTGGAGTTTTGTTATTTTGGCTATCTAACTGGAAAACTCTAAAATGCTTATTTATTAATTCCTCTTCAAATCGATAATTTTCTCCTAATTCATTTATGATTGGCAGTAAGTATAAAGTTTCCACTTCTGCATATTCAGATGAAAAACTTTTTTGGAATATCAATAAAATGCCATCATATATTTTTTTGAAAATGTTATGTTTTTTATCAAAATCAAATGCTATATATTTCAATTCCTCTATTCTTGCACTTTGAACTTTAACTAAATAACTTTGCTTCGTTCGTTCTTGATTTTTAATGAAGTCAATAATCCTAAATAATATATGGCAAACCTTTATTGAATAAGTTACTCTTGGAAGAACAGAATAAATAAAAAATGTCAACTCAATTATTTCATTAATGTTATTAAATAATTCATTATAAAATAATTTTAATTTCTTCTCTTGCTCTTTTATTTCTTCAATAATTTCGGCTAATTTCTCTTGATGTTTTGATTTATCTTTTTCGCCTGTATTATTTAATTCTGTTTCGGTTTTACGCTTTTGAGAATACAAATGAAGTAAGGTTTCTTGTTCATCTTGTATTTTCTTTATCAAACTTTTAAGTTTATTAAAAATGATTGCCAAAAAGTAATTTTGCAGGTCTTTATAACTTGTTTCGGTTTTAGCTAAAATAGCTTTGTAGTTGGTAATAATATCTTTAGCTGTATAATATTTCAACCCTATCTGGTTTTTTATTTCAGAATCATAAAACTGAAATATCATTGAATGTTCAATCAATTTTCTAATTTCTTCTTTTGCCACCGTAATGTTTGTGATGATTGGTTTAGTAAGAATTTTAGTTTTTGAATCATTAAAAAACAAGTTGTATTCTTGTAATTTTATTTTATATAAGTTTAAGATTTCTGACTTAATTTTATCATCATTGTAAAAAACAAAAAAATCATCTACATACCTGTAAACATCATAATCCTCTTTGTATTTATAGCCTTTTCGGTATAATTCTTTTTCAACATTCTTGTCAATTCTTTGCAAGATTAATTCCGCAAAGATTCTTGAAAACTCTGGACCAATTACAATACCGTTTGTTTCATTGTAATTCATTTGTTGCATCACTTTATCAAACTTGCCTCCAAATGAATCTTCATTTGTTCCTAAATTATCCTTGACAATTTTTTTATTGGATAATGCCCATGAAAGAGTATGTGTGTAAATACTATCAAAACATCTTGAAACATCGAATTTCATTAAATTATCAAATCGTTTTTCAGCTCTTTGATATTCATATGACTCATAAAACTCATAAATATTACTATACTTCTGATATGAAAAGAATGTTTTTAAACTTGTATATTCTTTGTCTGTAGTTTCAATTATTTCAATATCTTGATTTTTAGATTTTGTCTTTTTGTTGGTGCTATCTTTATAATATTTTAATGATGAAACTTTGCTTGGCTTTCTCAAAGAAAATCTGCTTAATTTCGTATTGCAAAGAATTGTATTTTTATACTTATCATAAAACCCTACTAAGAAAAGTTGATTTATTGGATGAATTACGGTCAATTCTCTGTAATCATTATCCTTATGTGTTATCTTGAATTTAAAAGGAATTGTTAATAAAACTTTTTTGAAAGCATTTTCATTAAATTTGAAATAATCAAAGTTTGCATCACTTGTGAGATTTACATTCTTTTCAATTCCAAAAAGAGTTTGAATTAATCTTTTTAATACTCCTGTATGGTCTTTTTTGAATTGGATTGTCCTATTATCTTCATTAATTACTATCTTGTTTTTGACCAAAAAATTATAGAAATGCCTATTTGAAAAAAATGGTGGAACTTCATAAGGCAATATGTCTGAAAGAACAACTCTTTCTTTTTTGTATCCGATATTATGTCCTTTTTTTCTTCTCATCTTTTCCAAATTAAATTGATTTCTGCAATTCCAAATTGTAATATTCCTTTATTATTCTGATTATTTACATTATTCCGTTTTCTGTTATGGCTCTTATATTTTTTGTTTTTTAATGGTAATATTTGAAATGTTTTCTTCTTAAATCCGTCAATAAAAGAATATTTCAGCATTATTTGCTTTTCATCGGTTGTAAATCCAGCTCTGTCAATATTCCATTTGAGTCTTGTTTGTAGTTTTTCAAGAGATGTATCACTATTTAAAAATGGATTGGAATAATAGATTCCAACAAAAACTTTATCTTTATTATTTCTCAGTTTTGTATTTGATGTGAGATAATTGATTCGGGCAGATAATAATTTAAAAGCATTTTTTCTGTTATGTTTCTTTTTCTTTTCAAAATGTTGAAATGATAATTTTATTTTATCGAAATATTTGTTGATTTTGTTTTCTGAAAGTCTAGTAGTTAGATCTTGCTTATCTACTTTTCCATTATTTTTGTACCTAATTATACTACCTATTTCATATCCTAAATATTGGATTGTTTTAGGGACATAATTTGGTTGATTGTCATTAAATCTTAAATTGAAAATCCCCTCTAAAAGATTGTATTCATCTGTTTTCTTTATATTTAAAGCAAGCCCTTCACTTGTAATTAAATCAGTTAGTTTTGTTTTATAATCTCTTAATTGTATTGAATCGATGTTTTTTGATTTAGGGATAAAAATGGCAATAATATCATCTACATATCTTGCATAATAAACCAAATCATCAAGCTCTCTAATTTTATTATCAATACTTCTCATAAAGAGTTCTGATAAATAGGCACTAATTCCAACACCTCTCGGAACACCTTTAGCTGTTTCAGGATTTGTTTGTCCAGTTAAATTATTATAGCTTGTAAAAATCTGACTTATAAATTTTTTCGTCTTTATGCTTAACAAATAATCATTATTGATTTTATCCAATAATTTCTTTTGAGGAATTGATTCGTAAAAACTTTTTATATCGGTACGGATAACATATTTGGGAAAGTTGTCTTCTAAAAGGTTTAATAACTCACTTAATATTGCATATCTTGACGATTGTTTTACATTATATGTTCTGTTTATATTGTCTTGAATCTTTTTAGAAATAAAGAAGTTCTGAATGTTATGTTCAAACATATAGCTCTGTTCACCATAATTTCCACCCAAAACCAAATTAATAATATGATTGTTAATTCCGTCAGTTACTTCGTCCAGTACTTCTGTAACTATCGTATCTCTTTCCTTTTTTAATCTTTTCTTATCAGCATAAAGTATTTTCTTCCTATCAAAATCCCTTTCTTGCTGTATCTGTTTTCTAAGGTTTTTTAGTTCGCCAACTTTTGCCAAAGAATCAACAAAATCGTCTTTGTATTTTTCCTCAACATTAATTCCTTTTCGATTCTCTTTGTCGAAAATTTCTTGAAATGATTTAGATGAAAATGATTGGTCTAACATATTAATTTTTTGATTTATATTTTCCGTCTAAATCACTTCTTCTAATCTGAATTTCAGGATTAAAAATATCTAAATGTTTTTCACAAATTTCAATAACTTTTAATTCATCTTCTTTTGTGCAATTAGGGTATAAAGTGATTTTTATTTGAGCTAATGATTCTGAGCTAATTGGAGCTAAAATAAATTCAGGTAAAACTGAATTAGGTCTATTTATAACATGTAAATAATATCTTATTTCATTTTGAAAATCCCAATATTCATCTTTATACTTAACAAAACAATCTAAAGATAATTTTTTAATGTGATATGTTTTATCTAGATCATCATACCACCAATTTTCTTCTTTCTTTTCTTTATAATCCTTACAATAACTAACCTCAGTTATAAATCCGCTATCCGAATCAAAAGGTGGAGTAATCATAAAGTCTTTGTTAATTAGTTCATTCCATGGTAAAGGAAAAAACATATTTGCAGCTGGATGATTTTCTCCTAAAAATTCTTTAATATCGGGCATTTGAACTCCTTCATTATTTACAGGATTATCCTTTTTAAACCATTTTTTGGGTAATTCTATTCTAATTCCTTTAGGAGCGTACATAGCCCATTGAGGAATCATTTCTCTTGATTCTTTAGACCAACAAGAAATAAAAAAATTCTTTTTTATGATTTCTGGTACTCCTTCATTTTCAGTTTGATCATCCATTAAATCAAACCTTTTGAATAATATTTTTTTACTCTCTAATATTTTTTCTAATGAATCAATACTTGTATAGTGATTAACTTTTTCTATTTCAACCATAATTTATATCTCTAAAACATTATCAATTTCTTTCATCAAACGATCTGTTTCTGAAAGGGCAACAATAATTTTATTGTAGTGCATAATATCTTCGAAACCTAATTCAATGTCTTTGCGGTCTTTTAACCATTTTTGAGCAGGTTGATATCCTCCGATGTAGAAATTCCAAGCGACTTCTGGCACGTTATCAAAGTATTGTGTATCGTTGATATATACTTTACCCTCTGCGTATTTAGGTTTACCAACAATGTTAGTTCCTTCTACTGGGTATGAAGAAATAAAATCATCAACTTTGGGCGATTCTAATAAATGAATTTCACGGATTTGTTTTCCTAATGCTACTAAATCCCAAAATTGTTTTTGATCTGTTGGGTATGGTACACGAGGGAAATCGATTTTAAGGAACTCTTTGTATGTTTCTCTATACTTTGGCGAATGCAATACAGCGTAAATATAATCTAATAGATCTATTGGATAAAATTGGTTAGTTTCCTCTTTTTGTGTAGCATAATCTGGCTTTTCAGCAGAAAAATATAATCCTAATTTATCAGCTATTTTATTTACTATTTCTAGGTTTAAGTTTGGTGTGCGTTCTGAGGTATCTTCTAAACTTGTTTGACTAGAATCATTGTAAATGTATAGAGGAAAATAATATCCTGAACCAAGTCTACCAGCCGTTCCTGTTAGATTGAATTCACCAATAGTTTTGCTAATGAATATATATCTCCAATCACTAACACATTGTTTACTTATTACTAATGAAATTTGTTTTTTATCAATAATATGTTTTGCTATTTCTTTTCTACTTCTTTCAATAAAATTTTCATTATAATAAATATACTTACTATCAAACGGTCTGTAGGATATTGAATATATGTATTTATCATTGAAACATTTTGCATTATCTTTTGTCTGTTGTATTTTCCATGTTGAATTTTCTTTTACACTATATTTTAATTTTAAATCATTAATATTTAAATGGAAGAAATCGTTAATTCGATTTGCTAATGAATTTTTATTAGAATCTATAACTAATGAATCCCTTGATGTAACAATTCCTACATTATTTAAAAGAAATAATTCATTTATTTTAAACCCTTTGTCATAAATAACTTGTACACCAAAATCTTTTTGTACCATAAAATAATTTGGTGCAATATTTTCTAAAAAATTAAAATCAATCGAATTAATTGAATTATTATTTAAAAAATTATATTTCAACTCACGCTTTCCAAATAAATCATAATGGAAAACTTGACCTAATTCGTTGGCTTTTTTGTGTCCTGTTTTTACAAATAGGTTAATTGATACACCTTGCATGATATCGAATACATTTTGATCGACTGAACCATCAGGAGCTGTTTCTTTCTTTTTAGAATTTCCGTGTAAATCAATCGTATAGATTTTATCAAATTCGTTTAATAAATTCCATCTCATCCCTCTAAACGTAGGGTTATCTAAGAAACCATGAGGATTGATAAAAGCCATTACACCATTACCATTTTTATTAATGAAGTATTGTGCAAAACGTATAAACTTAACATAGTCATCGTTAATCCATTTTGGATTACGTTCTTTTAATTTTTCTTTACCTCCTGGTTCTTTCTTATAATCTTCCATTAAGTCCATGATCCATTTTCCCTTATTAGCAGATTCCCCACTATAAGGCGGATTACCAATAACAACCATTACAGGAGTATCTCGTTTTACGGCATTAGCTTGTGTGCTTTCATCCGAAAGCCAAGAACTGAATAAAGTCCCTGAATCTGGGTGCGCTTCTTCTAAAGAGTTGGTTAAGAAAATACGGAAACGTTGGTCGTCTGTACTTTTATAGCCAGTTTCTTGCAACAACATATCCATTTTTAAGTGAGCCATTGCATAAGATGCCATTAACAACTCGAAACCATTTAAACGAGGAATTAAATCTTCTTTTACATATTTAGGCCACATACCTTCCATTCCTTTAAATTTAGAATGGATGTGCTTTACCGTTTCGGCTAAGAAAGTACCTGTACCCGTTGCAGGATCTAAGATTTGTACACGGTGTATTTCTCTTTCTTCTTGTTTATATCCTGTAGCAGAACGTTTGTCGGCATTTTGTGTATTTACTTTGATTTTAGTTTTAGACGTGTCAGCTAAACCACGAGATAATCCAAATTCGTCTTTCAGAATATCATCGACTGCACGCACAATGAAATTAACTACTGGTTGAGGCGTGTACCATACCCCGCGCGCTTTACGCAATTTGCTATCATATTCTGATAAAAATGTTTCGTAGAAGTGAATGATCGGATCTTCCATCTTGGTAGATTTTCCAAAATTCTTCATGATCTTTGCCACATCGGTTGCCAAGAAAATTGAAACCAATTCTTCTACAATCCAAACTAAACGATCATCTAAATCGAATCCTGCAATATCTTGAAAAAGTTTGCGTAAAAATGGATTCGATTTAGGAATAAGATTAGCCGCTTCTATTCGAGAAAAGGTTTCTAAAGTTGGATCATTATATCGGGCAGCAAACATTCCGTAAGCAATTGTTTGAGCGTATATATCGGCAAAAGACTTGTTGTTAATGTCGTGAATCAACATTCTCTTGAAAGTATTCATCTGATTTTTCAATTCAGAAGTAATATTTTGCTCGTCATCAGCATCCAATGATTTCTCAATCACATCTGCCATTAAACGTGCTTTACCAGCTAATAATTCGGCTAAACGTTGAGGACTTTTAATCGTTTGAGAAATGGTTTGAGAAAAATCTTTAATTAGATTTTCAAACACATTAAAATTTTCAGGTTTCGAAATTATTTTTCCATCAATAATTTCTGCAATTGTTACGCTTGTCGTTTTTTCACCATCTCTGTAAAAATCAAACTGTAAATAATCTGTAATAATAAGATTAGATAATCCATTACGGTATCTATCGAATTGTTCTTTTAATGTTTTTGAATCTAGCTTTACGCCAATATCCTTAGCTTCGATATAGCCAATAGGTATATTTGCTTTTCCTTTTGTTAAAACGTAGTCAGGAGCGCCACATTCAACTCTTGCAGGTTCATTTGTTACTAAAATATCAGGTAAAATTGTATTTAATAAAGTTTGTAAATCTCCTCTGTATGAATGTTCTCGAGCATTTCCTGTTTGATAAAGTCGGTTTAAATTTTCTAAGTATTGTTGGGTTGTCATTTTAAGTTTTAATAGATTTCTAAAATTACAATATTTTAGTTTAATTTAAAAAGAATTAAAATGCGTTAAAATAGTGTTGAATAAATATATTCTTAAAAGTTTTTTCTATACTTCGAATTTTCTAGTTTTTCTATTAATGGAGGAAAATCAATGTTGATTTTATTATCTTCAATCATTAACTCTTTATTATTATCTAAATCACCTAATTTGTTCATGAAATCAATAAAATCGATTCTAAAAAATGATGGATTTTTTAATTGTGTATAAAAAGATTTAGATTGTAACAATTTTTTTAACTCATTATAACTACCAAAAATTTTAGGTATTTCTTTAGAAATACCAATTTTGTTATCATTTTTTTCATCATAATAAAAACTTTGTGTATTTACAAAACCTACTAAAATACTATCAAGGTCTTTTTTCATAAATTCTTTAAATATTTCAATTGCTTTTGGATGAATAAATTTTTCTTTAAAATGTCTATTTTCTATAGTTTTCCATCTTTCGAAATAACAATTATGAAATAATTCCCAAAAATCTGAGTTAATATTTTCATTATTTTTAATTAAATTTTCAAAAAAATTAATAATTACATTATAAAATTCGTCTTTATTATAAAATTCATTTTCATTGATATTTTTATCTACCATCTTACAATAATAAACAATGGATGAATTATAAGAAGAATTGTTTAATTTATTTATTATAAAAGATTTAAATTCCATTAAGTTACCTTTATAATATATGTCACTAAAATTTTTTATTTTCCCAATAGTGTGTAATCTTCCCTAAAAACCGGACCGTTTAAAAATATAGTTTATTAACTTAGGGATAATTATGAAACAAAGCAATTTTACAGAAGTTCAGATCGTCAAGATCTTATCAGAACAAAATCAAGGCAAAACAGTCAATGAAATTTGTCGTGAACATGGAATAAGTCAACCCACTTTTTATAAATGGAAGAGTAAATATGGCGGAATGGAAGCCCATCAATTAGCTCAATTAAAAGAACTAGAGAAGCAATTGTCCCAATATAAAAAAATTGTAGCAGAGCTTACTTTGGAAAACGTAGTTTTAAAAGATGTTATCGAAAAAAAGCTATAACGCCTTGTGAAAAACGAGAGTTGGTGTTGTATTCAAAAGAAAAACATCAGCTAAGTTCTCGCAGGGCTTGTCGTCTATTTAGCTTAAGAACATCCGTTTTTTATTATCAAAAAGTACGTAAAGATGAGGATGATAAAATACGTTTTCAATTGATAGCACTATCCAACGAGCATCAAACTTGGGGCTTTTGGATGATGCATTATCGTTTACGAAATTTAGGCTTTACTTGGAACCATAAACGAGTTTATCGAATTTACACTTCGATGAAACTTAACCTACGTAATAAACGTAAAAAAAGACTTCCTGCAAGGATTAAAGAGCCGCTTTTACGTCCGATTTATCCAAATA
>NZ_JAOCDJ010000109.1:0-611 GCF_029840885.1 Empedobacter sp. GD03861 | reverse complement strand
GGTATCATAACTGTTCTATTTGTCGTAGAATCTTTTCTTTAATGGTTTGTCTTAACTTCTGGTAATCATCCCAATAATCCACACGATAAGCAATTTTACGTAAGTTTCCTGCATATTTACTGGTTAGGTATTCAAGTTCAATTAAGCTGTTCATATAGCGTGAACACTGCGCTTTGCTCATATTAAATGCTTGGCGGATTTCTCGTTGTGTAAAGTCTATTTCAGAACCATTTGCATTTTCTTTGTGTGCTTTTTTGGCTAAATACGCTTTAAGTTTCTCAAAAAACTGACGTAAACTCCCATCTAATTCATCGACTTTTAGGACAATACTTTCAAAGAGAACCTCCGTTGCTTGCTTTAGATCCTCGACCTGTGTGATTAATTTCCCATCGTCCGTTAATTGTCTGTTTTGCTGATTAATCAAGGTAATTTGACGAACGATACTTTGAAACATTTCGTTTAAACGTCTGATTTTATGCACTTCTTCGGGTAATTCTAATCGAGTAGCAAACGGATTAATCACATGATACGGCACTAAATTTCGGATGATATTTTGTAAAAAATGTTTGGTTTTTTCTTCGGATTGATGGCTGACTTCGCCTGCATATCGT
>NZ_JAOCDJ010000108.1:0-611 GCF_029840885.1 Empedobacter sp. GD03861 | reverse complement strand
GCGATATGCTGGCGAAGTCAGCCATCAATCCGAAGAAAAAACCAAACATTTTTTACAAAATATCATCCGAAATTTAGTACCGTATCACGTGATTAATCCGTTTGCTACTCGGTTAGAATTACCCGAAGAAGTGCATAAAATCAGACGTTTAAACGAAATGTTTCAAAGTATCGTTCGTCAAATTACTTTGATTAATCAGCAAAATAGGCAATTGACAGACGATGGAAAATTAATCACACAAGTCGAAGATCTAAAGCAAGCAACGGAGGTTCTCTTTGAAAGTATTGTTCTAAAAGTGGATGAATTAGACGGGAGTTTGCGTCAGTTTTTTGAGAAATTAAAAACGTATTTAAGCAAAAAAGCACACAAAGAAAATGCAAATGGTTCTGAAATCGACTTTACACAACGAGAAATCCGCCAAGCCTTTAATATGAGCAAAGCGCAGTGTTCACGCTACATGAACAGCTTAATTGAACTCGAATACCTAACGAGTAAATATGCAGGAAACTTGCGTAAAATTGCTTATCGAGTGGATTATTGGGATGATTACCAGAAGTTAAGACAAACCATTAAAGAAAAGATTCTACGACAAATAGAACAGTTATGATACT
>NZ_JAOCDJ010000107.1:0-646 GCF_029840885.1 Empedobacter sp. GD03861 | reverse complement strand
ATAATATCCTTGATTCTATCTTTTTAAAACTTCTATCATTTCTCCATTTGTATTAATTTTAGAATTTATTTTTAAAATATTATTTTTCTTTTTTATTAAAAAAAAATTCGCTCCTTTTACTTTATAAAGAGTATCACCTTTTTCAATAGAATCACTTACGTTAGAAAACCATCTGCCATCCTCAAACGTATCAATTTTATTTGTATCGGGATTTTTTCCGATAATTGTGAAAAAAGCTGATTTAATTCTATCTTCTTTATAACTTTTATTCGAAATAATGTTTACTGAATAATCTAATTCGTATTGTTCTTGTCCATTGGTAAAATCAATTTTACATGAATTAAGAAAAAAAAATAGAGTAAAAATAATAAGGTTTCTCATAATCAAAGTTTAATTATATACTTTACCTGTTATTATA
The DNA here is from genome assembly GCF_029840885.1 of Empedobacter sp. GD03861. Classification (NCBI taxonomy): domain Bacteria; kingdom Pseudomonadati; phylum Bacteroidota; class Flavobacteriia; order Flavobacteriales; family Weeksellaceae; genus Empedobacter; species Empedobacter sp. GD03861. The sequence continues at coordinate 228 of NZ_JAOCDJ010000107.1, read as the reverse complement.
GAAAATGTGTAAGATTTAGATACAGAGGCTCCTGCTCCAATACCTAAAAATTTACCGTCTCCTAATGTTAATGTGTTACTTATAGTTCCTTTATTATCTATACCACCTTTTTCATTTAAACTGTGACCAATAGTGTATTGGATATCCTAACGAAAGTTCCAGAGTAAGAAAAGGTATATAATACTTATCTTACAATTATGAAAGGAATAAAAAATCATTACGATGCTT
>NZ_JAOCDJ010000106.1:0-647 GCF_029840885.1 Empedobacter sp. GD03861 | reverse complement strand
TCCTTTAGATTTGAAAATCTTAAATTGTAGTATAAAAAGAAGAGAAAAGAGTTTGAGTACACTATAACGAGTTCAGAGCTATATAATCTCATATTCTGATTAAGACTCAACTCTTTCTTATCAAATTCTCAAATAGAAATTCGGGTTAAAAACCCATTAGTAAGGAATCGAGTTATTGATAAGTTTCTCTTCTCATTAAATTCAAATTTATGGAAAAAATTGTTATTGGTATTGATGTGAGTAAATTAACTTTAGACATCTGCATTCAAGAAAATGGAGTGAATCGTTTTGATACTATTGCTAATACTGAAAAAGCTATCAAATCTTTTTTGAAACAATTTGTTAAGAGACAAAATATTCTAATTGGAATGGAGAATACAGGGAGATTTAACATCCTTCTTTACAACGTATTAATTCAACATTCTTTTGCTGTTTATGTCATCAATCCTTTGCATTTGAAAAAAAGTATGGGATTAGTTAGAGGTAAAAATGATAAAATTGACAGCGAACGTATTGCTGTATTTTTACTTAAAAATTATATGGATCTTCAACAGTGGAAGCCTAATTCGAAAGTCATTGAAAAGATAAAATTATTGAATGCTGAAAGAAAACATCGCGTTAAAATAAGAGCTGGATTACTAGCTCAA
>NZ_JAOCDJ010000105.1:0-670 GCF_029840885.1 Empedobacter sp. GD03861 | reverse complement strand
AGCTATTTTAGCAGAGCGGAATTCCTACAGCAAGACCGATGAAGATGCTACTTTCATGAGAATGAAGGACGATCACATGATGAATGGACAGCTCAAACCGGCTTATAATGCACAGATTTCCACAGAGAATCAAATCATCGTCAATTATACCATCCATCAGCAAACCAATGATATCAATACTTTGGAGCGTCATTTGGAAAATTTTGAGAAATTGTTTGGTAAAAAAAGAATGGAAGAGTTGGAAGAACTCACTGCTGATGCGGGGTACGGAAGCGAGCAGAACTACGAATTATTGGAACAGAACAATATTACACCATTTGTAAAATACAATACTTTCGACAAAGAGCAGAATGCCCGTTATCAGGCGAAACACAAGATTTTCAGCAAAGAAAATCTGCATTACAACGGGGAAGACGATTTTTACGTTTGTCCGATGGGACAAAAGATGGAAAAAACGCACGAAAGCACGCGCAAAACCAAGACCGGTTATCCTCAAAAGCTCTCCCATTATCAGGCTAAAAACTGTGATGGATGCCCAATTAGAGGCGTTTGCCACAGTTCCAAAGAAAACCGAAGCATCGAACAGAACCATCATTTGGAAGATTACAAAGAGAAAATACGAAAACTTTTAAACAGTGAAAAAGGCATTAAAAAAAGAAAACAACGCTCG
>NZ_JAOCDJ010000104.1:0-670 GCF_029840885.1 Empedobacter sp. GD03861 | reverse complement strand
GGCTATTTTGGCAGAGAGGAATTCCTACAGCAAGACTGATGAGGACGCTACTTTTATGAGGCTAAAGGATGACCATATGCAAAACGGACAGCTCAAACCGGCCTATAATGCACAGATTTCTACCGAGAATCAGTTTATTGTAAATTACACGATCCATCAAGAGACCAACGACTTCAATACCCTGAAGCGTCATTTGGAGAATTTTGAGAAATTGTTCGGCAAAAAAAAACTCGGAGAATTGGAAGAACTCACTGCCGATGCGGGCTACGGAAGCGAGGAAAATTATGAATTATTGGAACAAAAAAACATTATTCCATTTGTAAAGTACAACACCTTCGATAAAGAGCAAAATGCCCATTATCAGGCGAAACACAAGACTTTCAGCAAAGAACACCTGCACTACAATCAGGAAAAAGATTATTACGTCTGTCCGATGGGTCAAAAGATGGAAAAAACGCACGTAAGCACTCGGAAAACCAAGACCGGTTATCCTCAAAAACTCTCCCATTATCAGGCTAAAAATTGTGATGGATGCCCAATCAGAGGCGTTTGCCACAATTCCAAAGAAAACCGGAGCATTGAGCGAAACCATCATTTGGAAGATTACAAAGAAAAAATCCGGGAACTTCTAAACAGTGAAGAAGGCATTAAAAAAAGAAAACAACGGTCA
>NZ_JAOCDJ010000103.1:0-675 GCF_029840885.1 Empedobacter sp. GD03861 | reverse complement strand
TAATAAAAGTAAATTTTCCCCTTTTTACTTTGAAGTTTATTATTTCATATAAATCACTAAGGATTCGTTAATTTATCCAAATAAGTTCTCACGTCTTTCCATTGATAAAATGGAAAATTGTTGGTATTAATTGGAATATGTACTTCATTTTCGTTGTGAAGGAATTTTACTAAAACATCATTCTTTTTATTTTTATAAAACACCATTTGAAGATTGGCGGCCATTGGTGCAGCTTTAAACGTATTCCAAACTTTATAGACTTCTTTAGGATCTGTTTCTTCTCCATTCATTCCTTCGATATTTAGAAAAGCAAGTAAAACAATAATATTTCCATCGTGTCCAAATCTCAAAGAAGCTCCATTTTTATTATTTTTAATATAATCGTCAGCTTCCTTGATGATAACTTTTACCAGAATGACATGGTCAAGTTGAAACAGAATCAGGTGATCACTTTCGCCAGAATAGGGTAGTCAATATTTCCAGATTTTCCAGCTAATACTTTACAGAAAAAAGAATTTGTAAACATAGTGTTCGACAGCAGTTTACACTATGAAAATGGGATTTATCAAATACCTACAATGATGGATTTATTTTCGAGTAACCATTTGAAAATAAAGGAAGAAAACTTTTTTATTTATACAAAAAAAGAGATTCTAAGTAATAGAATCCCTTTCA
>NZ_JAOCDJ010000102.1:0-692 GCF_029840885.1 Empedobacter sp. GD03861 | reverse complement strand
GAATGATAATCAAAAAAATACAATCAAAGATTTATTAGAAGCTTTTATTCTAAAGAATAATTTGCAAAAGCAATTAGCAGTTTAATAGTTAAAAAAGTGAAATAATGACAACGCAAGAAATCTATATCGTAGAGCCTTCTACATCGGAAGAAGCGAAAGCATTGAAAGCTTTTGCAAAGGCTTTGAAAATGAAAATTACACGACAAAATACTGAAAATACCGATTCTACAGAAGATGTAAAGGCGAGTTTGAAACAAGCTGTAACAGAACTAAATCTGATAAAAGAGGGAAAACTAAAAGGAATTTCTGCCAAAGAATTATTGGATGAGTTATAATATTATTGCAACGCCGGAATTTCTGAAAGAAGCCAAAAAACTTGGAAAGAAATACCGTTCGTTGAAAGAGGATTTGGCTGTTTTAATTGAAGAATTACAACAAAATCCTACCTTAGGAACTGCTTTAGCCGATAATTGTTATAAAATACGTTTGGCAATAAAGTCGAAAGGTAAAGGTAAAAGCGGTGGAGCGAGAGTGATAACGCATTTTTTTATTGAAAACGAAACGATTTATCTACTTTCTCTTTACGATAAAAGCGAGCAAAATTCTATCTCCGATAAAGAAATTAAAGATTTACTAAAACTTATAAAATAACAAAAGGCAAACAATCGTTTGCCTTTTGATTTATTGTGAAT
>NZ_JAOCDJ010000101.1:0-705 GCF_029840885.1 Empedobacter sp. GD03861 | reverse complement strand
ATCCTCGTAGACTAAATTAGTAAAAAACTAATATAGCTTTATGATGATTAAAAAGACAAAAGAAATAGCAGCTTATTTAACTTATAGTAAAAAACTACAAGTTCTAAAATATGCCAAAGAATATGGAAATAACTCTATAGCATATAAATTTTTTGGCGTGAAAAAGAGTACATTTTATAAATGGAAAAAGGCATATGATGAACATGGAGAAGAAGGTTTACTTAGAAAAAAACCAACTCCTCGTACATTTCCCAATCAAATCAAGCAAGAAATTGTAAATAAAGTATTAGAACTTCGAAAAGAACATAAATTAGGGACTTGGCGAATTAAATGGTATTTAGAACGTTATCATGATATTTTAATATCAGAATCAAGTGTTTATCGTATTCTAAAACGCAATAATGTAGGTCGATTAGACAGAAAGGCAACTAGAAGAGCTATGCATAGTATTCGATATGAAAAAGAAACACCAGGTCATCATGTACAGGTTGATGTTAAATTTCTAATTTTTCAAGATGCAAATGGCCATAAAATCAAGAGATTTCAATATACAGCAATTGATGATGCTACACGAATTAGAGCGCTTAAAATCTATGAAAAGCACAATCAATTAAGTTCAATTGATTTCATAAATTATGTTGTAGATAAATTTCCTTTCAGAATTAATACAATTCAAACAGATAACGGACATGAATTTCAATCAAA
>NZ_JAOCDJ010000100.1:0-763 GCF_029840885.1 Empedobacter sp. GD03861 | reverse complement strand
TTATTGTGTACCTTTTAAAAAAATAAGTATGACAACTGGAAGAATTAATGATGAATTGGATAATTTAATATATTATATTAATGAATATCAAAAATCTCAATTTGCTTTAAGTAAAGCTATAAATAAAACTCAAATAGATGATGCTAATTATACTGTAGAACTTAACTTATTAGCAATAGAAGCGGTTTTTAATTTGAATCATGAATTAAAAGAAATTGTATTGCTTAATGAGAAAAATAAAAAAGAATGTATAGAAGGTTCTTTTTTATCTAAAAATTTTATAAACGATGTGAGAAATTATATTCAAAATGTAAAAAATTACGCTTAAAAGCTATTCAGAATTTTATATTATGATATTTCAAATGGGTTTGACTGTATTACAGTTGAACCTTTTTTCAAATATAATTAAGAGTTGATTTAAAAATAACCCCAAATTATCAATTGGGTGTGTCCATATAGTAATGAACTTAAGAATGTCGTACTTCATGACTTCGTAGACTTTAAATATAATTATTTTAGTTTTAATTTTAGTATTTCATAAGGAGTTTTTCCTTTAAAAGATCCATGTGGTCTATTGAAATTATAAAAATTTTCCCATTGTTCTAATTTTTGATTTAGATCAACATCATCAGTATAGCTTAAAAGTTGATAGAACTCTTTTTTATCAGTTAAATGAGATCGTTCAACTTTCCCATTTAACTGAGGCGTTCCTACTTTTATAAATCGGTGTCTCATTCCTAAATCTTGAACATGCCAATGAAAT